>CAMAEX010000038.1:0-11679 GCA_945832065.1 uncultured Clostridia bacterium
AAAACTGTAAACCATGTTCTTGCACAATCTGTAAACCATCTTACTGCACCAAACAACATGTCCCCGCCCTACAGGCATGGGAGGGGTCGAGAACCGTAGGGAACGACGACTCGGCGTGCCGTCGGTGGAAACGGAAGACGGTACAGATGAACAAATTTGTTCGTGTTTGGTAGTCCTCCCCTACAGGGGGATTTGGATAAAAAAACACGGAGAGGGGAGGCTCCGTGTTTTTGGGTGTTGGGGTTCGGTTTATTCGGCATCCTCGTCTTCGACGGGATTATAGTTGACGATTACGCCGATCTGGGTCAATGTGGCGACCTCCTTGACCTTGGTGCCGAAGGCGTTGATCTGCACCAAAAGCGGGCAGGAGGCGAGGCATTCAATATCCTCGATGTTTTCATTATAGTCCACATCTACATAGGTCAGCTCCGGCAGACCCTTGAGCATGGAAATATCCTCCAGCTGATTATAAGAGGCGTAGAACTGCTGTAAATGTGCTGTGGCCTCAATCGTGGGGAGTGCGGTGATCTCGTTGCGGCTGATGTCAAGGTAGGTCACATTGACAAGGGCGGACAGCACCTCCACGGAGGTGAGACTGTTTTCCGCAAGCTCCAAGCGCGAAAGCTTCGTGCAACCGGATAGGGCGCTGATATCCGTGATGCCGTTTTTCGAAGCGGTAAAGGTCACGAGCTTCGGCATGGCGGAGAGGGCGGAGACGGAGGTGATTCGATTATCCTCAGCGCGCAGCGTCTCTAACTTTGTACAGCTTGCAAGCGGCGCAAGATCGCTGACATTATTCTCCGAGATATCCAACTCCGTCAAATCGGATGCTCCTTTGAGGGCGGAGAGAGAGGCAACAGCGTTGCTGTGCAGGTCGAGCACGGTAAGCTTTTTCAGCTCCGCAAGCGCGGAAATATCGGAAATGCTGTTTTGAGAGAGATCAAGGACGGTCAGCTCCGAAAGTGCCGAAAGGGGCTGAATGTTGGAGATCCCGCAGCCGCTCAGATTCAGGCTCGTCAGCGAGGACAGCCCTCCGATATAGCCGACCGCCTCAGACGACAGCAGACAGCCGCTCAGATCGAGGGTTTCCAATGCGGACAGCTCTGTCAGGAAGGAATAGTCTGCCGTGACGGCAATGTGAATGTTCAGCGTGGTCAGATTCTTAAAATAGCGCAGATCGCTGAGGTCTGTCATGGTATCGGGAACCGTCAGCTCCGTAATCGCCCAGAGGTCGTCGGTCATGACCGGCTCGGTGCGTGCGATATAGAGGGTGTCACGGACATAGCTTTCCAGCTCGGGGCTGGCGAAGGTCACTTCTTCCACAACACCGACGATCAGATAATCCGCTTCAACCAACGAACTGACAAGATCGTTTTCGCCGACTAAGATGGCGGAGATGTGCGTTTCGCCTGCCGGGAGCGTGATCGGGGAGGTATAAGCTTCTGTTTCCACGGAGGGATACTGCTCCGTCGCGGAATAGTAGATTTGACCGCCATTTCCGGAAAGGCTAAGCTCGATATACTCGTCATACTCGCCGCTTTCGTGCGAGAATGTAGGCGCAGCAGGACGCATTGCGTCAATTTCTGCACGGATCGCGGGATCGGTGATGCTGTCAAGCATTTTTTGCGAGTCAAGCAGCTTGTCCTGCGCGACATAAACGGAGGAGAGCTTGCAGTAAAGCTTCACGGAAGGCGCGATACGGATGGCATTGACGAGAGAACGCTCGGCTTTGGTATAGCTGCCGTCTGCGATGCAGGCATCCGCAAGCTTCAAAGCGTATTCCGGCGTTTGGGGATCCAGCTCCACTGCGGTTTCATAACGCTTGACTGCGCGGTCATATTTCCCGTCCGCCATCGCGCTGTCACCGAGTGAGGCGAAGTTCTCCGCCGTCCAAAAGAAGTGCAGCAAGCCGAATGCCAACCCGCCGAGCAAAAGCAGGACGAGCAATATAATCAAAGCCTTTTTCATATTGCAGGACTCCAATCTTATATTCAATCTATTTAATTATACCCGCTGTCTTTGAAGAAGTCAATAAAAAGCTGAAAATCATCGAAAGAGGCGCTTTTTGATTGCAAGGCGGCGAAAGATGTGATATAATTTTAGGGAAGCAGCTTTTCGGCTGCGTATTTTTTGCAAAGGACGCGAATGACTTGCACAAGGAAAATACCTCGCTGCTGCAAGGCTCGATTTGGAAAGGCATTACCGCATTCGCCCTCCCGATCCTCCTTGGACAAATTTTTCAGCAGCTCTATAACACAGCGGATGCACTGATCGTCGGGCGGTATTTAAGCGACGCGGAATATGCGGCGGTCACCTCAACGGGCAGTCTTGTGTTCCTGCTCGTCGGCTTTTTCGGCGGTATCTCCGTCGGCGCGGGCGTGGTGATTGCCCGCTATTTCGGTGCGAAGGACGAGAACAAGCTTCGAATCTCCGTGCATACAACGGTTGTGTTCGGTATTGCGGCGGGACTCCTCCTGACCGCGTTTGGCGTTCTGTTTACGCCGTGGCTACTGAAGGTCATGGGGACGCCGCCGGAGATCATGCCCTATTCCGTCCTGTATTTCCGTCTTTATTTCGCGGGCGCGTTGGGGATCGTCCTGTACAATCTCTGTATGGGTATCCTGCGCGCGGTGGGCGACAGCAAGCATCCGCTGTATTATTTGATTTTCTCCTCTATCGTGAACATCCTTTTGGATCTGCTTTTCGTCGGCGTACTGCGCTGGGGTGTGTGGTCCGCCGCGCTGGCGACGGCGATCTCGCAGATGATCAGTGTGCTTCTGTGTATGTACCGCCTGTTTCACTATCAGACGAGCTACCAGCTCAAGCTGCGGCAACTCCGTGCGAACTTTCCCATGCTGCGCGAGATCATCCATTACGGTCTGCCCTCCGGTGTTCAGAACTCCATCATTGCCTTTGCGAATGTCATTGTGCAGACAAATATCAATTCCTTTGGGCAGGACACCGTCGCGGGCAGCGGCACCTATGCCAAATTAGAGGGCTTTGCGTTCCTGCCCATCACCTGTTTTGCCATGGCGCTGACCACCTTTGTCAGTCAGAACCTCGGCGCGAGGCAGTATGAGCGGGCGAAGAAGGGCACTCGCTTCGGTATCCTCTGCTGTGTGGTCATGGCGGAGCTGATCGGCGTGGCGCTGATGGTGTTCGCGGAGCCGCTGATGGGCTGCTTCACGGACAATGCGGAGGCGATCAGGATCGGTGCGCAGCAGGCAAGAGTCGAGTCGCTGTTCTTCTGTATGCTCTCCTTTTCCCATTGCATTGCGGCGATCCTGCGCGGCGCTGGCAAGCCGATGGTGCCGATGTTCGTCATGCTCGGGACCTGGTGCGCCATTCGTGTGGCTTATATCTCCATCCTTGTTCCGATCGTGAAGGAGAGTTGGGTGATTTTCAGCGCTTATCCCGTCACTTGGACGCTCAGCAGTATCATTTTCCTTGTCTATTACTTAATGTCAGACTGGCTGCATACTTTTGACCGTCGGAAAGAACGCCAAATGTAATACATAACTTAACCGCTCCTCGGGAACAGAGGAGCGGTTGCTTTTTGCATTATTCGCCGAGGTCTTCGACATACAGCTCGCGGACGGCATTGGGGTCTGCGGGCTTGGCTGCGGGAGCGGGAGCTTCGGCGGGCTTGGGGTTGTTGCGGTTTTCCATGAATTTACGGGCGACCTGCGGGAACAGCGCGTAGGAGAGGACATCTTCCTCACAGCGGGCGATATCCTTCGACTCCTCGCGGTATTTCGGAAGCTCCGGCTCAAGGAGGTCTGCGGGACGGCAGGTGATGACCTTATCGTCGCCGATGCACTTTCTGCGCACTTCTTCGTTGACCTCGCCGGGCAGCTTGCCGTACTCGCCTCGCAACAGAGCCTTGGATTCCTTCGGCACCATCTTATAGCGTTCGCCACCGATGATGTTCATGACTGCCTGCGTACCAACGATCTGGCTGGTCGGAGTGACGAGCGGGGGATAGCCAAAGTCCTTACGGACACGCGGCACCTCGGCAAGCACATCGTAGTAGCGATCCTCCTGCCCTGCCTGCTTGAGCTGACCGAGCATGTTTGAAAGCATGCCGCCGGGCACCTGATACATCAGCGCCTTGGTATCAACGCTCAAAACCTTGGGATCCAGTGTGCCGTCTTTCTTCAGACGGTCGGCGACCTTGCGGAAGTGGGCGGCAGCCTCATTCAGCTTGACAAGGTCAAGACCGGTGTCGCGGTCGGTACCCTGCAGGGTGGCGACCAGAGACTCCGTCGCGGGCTGCGAGGTGCCGTTTGCGAGCGGGGAGAGAGCGCAGTCTACGATATCCACGCCTGCCTGCGCAGCCATGAGGTTGACCATGTCGCCTGTGCCGGCGGTGTTGTGCGTGTGCATATGGATGGGGACAGAGACGTTGTCCTTCAGCTTCTTGACCAGCTCGTAAGCGTGGTAGGGGAGAAGCAGGTTTGCCATGTCCTTGATGCAGATGGAGTCCGCGCCCATCTTCTCCAGCTCCTTGGCAACGCCGACAAAGTAGTCGTCATTGTGGACGGGGCTGACGGTAAAGCTCAGGGCGACTTCTGCCCAGCCGCCGTACTTCTTGACGGACTCGACAGCCTTGCGGAGATTGCGGATGTCGTTCAAAGCGTCAAAGACACGGACGACCTCGATGCCGTTCTCGATGGACTTCTTGCAGAATTCTTCGACGACATCGTCTGCATAGTGCTTATAGCCAAGAATGTTCTGTCCACGGAAGAGCATTTGCAGCTTGGTTTTGGGCATATGGGCTTTCAATGTGCGCAGACGCTCCCACGGATCCTCGTTGAGGAAGCGCATGCAGACATCGAAGGTCGCGCCGCCCCAGCATTCAAGGGACCAATAGCCCATGTTGTCAAGCAGCTCGCAGGCGGGAAGCATATCCTCAATGCGCATACGGGTCGCAGCCTGCGACTGGTGCGCGTCGCGGAGGATGGTTTCTGTAATGCGTAAGGGTTTCTTTTCCATGATCGTAAATACCTCCTATCAGCCAAACAGCGCGATAAGTACGCCTGCAGCAACGGCGGAGCCGATGACGCCCGCGACATTCGGGCCCATGGCGTGCATGAGCAGGAAGTTGGACGGGTCTTCTCTCTGACCTTCCTTCTGCGAAACACGCGCAGCCATCGGGACAGCGGAAACGCCGGCAGAGCCGATCAGCGGATTGATCTTCTTGCCCTCCGGCAGGAAGAGGTTCATAAACTTGGCGAGCAGCACGCCGCCCATGGTGCCGAGTGCGAACGCGCAGATGCCCATGAGCAGAATGCCGAGGGTCTTGAGCTGGAGGAAGGAATTTGCCGTAGCGGTCGCGCCGACAGAGATGCCGAGGAAGATGACGGTGATGTTCATCAGCTCATTCTGTGCCGTCTTGGACAGGCGGTCGGTGACGCCGCACTCACGCAACAGATTGCCGAGCATGAGGCAGCCGATCAGCGGCGCAGCACTCGGAACGAGCAGTGCGACGAAAGCGGTAACGGCGATCGGGAAAATGATCTTCTCCTTTTTGGAGACCTGTCGCAGGTTATCCATGCGGATCATGCGTTCCTTCTTCGTGGTCAGACCGCGCATGATGGGCGGCTGGATAACGGGCACGAGTGCCATGTAGGAGTAAGCGGCAATGGCGATGGCACCGAGCAGATGCGGCGCCAGCAGCGAGGTGGTGTAGATGGCGGTAGGACCGTCCGCGCCGCCGATGATGCCGATCGAGCCTGCCTCAAAGGAGGTAAAGCCAAGCAGCTTCGCGCCGAGGAAGGCGAGGAAAATTCCGAGCTGAGCGGCAGCGCCGAGCAGCAGCGTCTTGGGGTTGGCGATCAGCGGCGCAAAGTCCGTTGAGGCGCCGACACCGATGAAGATCAGGCAGGGGTAGATGCCAAGCTTGACACCGAGATACAGGACATCAATCAGACCGAAGGTCTTCGAATCTGTAAAGGCGCTCCAGTTGATGTGACCGCCCTCGAAGATCTCGGCGTGATACATACCGGCGCCGGGCAGGTTGGTCAGCAGCATACCGAAAGCGATCGGCAGGAGGAGCAGCGGCTCAAAGCCCTTGCCGATGGCAAGATACATCAGCACGAAAGAGATCAGGATCATGATGATGGTCTTCCAGTCTGCCTGCTTGATCATCCGGGCAATGCCGGTATCGTTGACAAAGTTGGAAATCGCCTCTGAGTTTGAGGAAGCTCCCTTCGCTTCGGTGGTCGCTACGGTTTGCTCCGCCTCAGGCACAGCTTCATCTTCGCCGCCTGCGGCATAGGCGAAGGTGAAGCACAGGCAGACGAGACAGCAAAGCACCATCATTGCGATCAGGGCTCTGTGCAGTTTTTTATTCTTCTTAAACATATCGTTTCTCCCTTATGCAGCGAGATCTCAGGCGATGGTGCAAATAAGAGCCTGCGTTTCGACGGAATCACCCTTCTTTACGCCGACAGAGGTAACGGTGCCGTCGCACGGCGCCTGAATTTCATTCTCCATCTTCATAGCCTCAAGAATGACGAGGACATCGCCCTTCTTGACCTTTGAACCGTTCTGTACACGGACATCGAGAATGGTGCCGGGCATCGGTGCGTTGACCTTTGCGCCTGCGCCTGCGGCAACGGGGGCGGCGGGAGCGGCGGGGGCAGCAGGCTTTGCGGCACTCATTGTCGCGGGAGCTTGCATTTCTTCAATTTCGACCTCATAAAGGGAACCGTTCACATTGACACGATATTTTTTCATAGTTCATTTCACCTTTCCGTATGTTTCTTAGAGTTTTTTGATGGACAGAATGCGGATGGCGGACGCGTCGGTTCCGCTGTATTCCGCAACGGCTGCGGCAATTGCTGCCGCCAGCTCAGCGCGATTCGGGATAGCAGCGGGCGCGGCGGAGACGGGAGACTGCTTGGGCTGCTCCTCTTTTGCGCCTGCGCGGCAAATCAGACCGAGCAGATAGCAAAGCGCGATGATCAGGACCAGCACGACAAAAACCGTTCCGATGCCCATGACAACAACAAACCAGTTCTGCATTGTTTTCCTCCTCACATGTTTTGGAATTTATCTATATCTATCGGATGTTTCACCGAAAATAGATACAAAGGGAAACGCTTACGCGATGGTGAAGCCGACTGAGGCAAGCAGCTTGCCGTTAACATAGATTTCCAGCGTGTAGTTTCCGGTTGCGGACACCTCGCCGGAGCTTGCGGGCAGCGGAATCGCGCCGGCGTGGCGGCGGCTGTACCACATATCGTTCCACGGGAGCGTCTTAGAAACATCATTAACAACTCTGCCTGCCTCGTCGCGCAGGACATAAAGCAATGTGACTTCGTCCGTTGAGGCGTTGACAGCATTGATCTCAATGCAGACTGCGATCTGTTCCTCCGAGGAGAATGTCGTTTTGTGATTCCGCAGATCATTGTAATTCCAATTTTCCTTCTCCGGCAGCAGCCAGAGGGAAATGTATCCGCTCGCAGCGCTTAAGGGCGGTGTGGGCGATACGCCGAACTCGTCAAAAACGCCTGTTTCCGCGGTGCGGAAGGTCGTTTTCGTCGTGCCGAAGACGGGACGCGAGGTATCATTTGCCGTCAGAGCGAGGGAGACTTCATATTCCGCGTTCGGGATCAGCTTGCGCAGAACAACGGAATTTCCGGTCACTGCGCTGTTTTCCGCGTCCGGCATATAGTCGGCGTGGAAGCTGCCGACGGTGTTATAAGAGATGTACCAGCCGCCTTCCGGCGCACCTACGGGTGTGTCCCATGTGACCGTCACCGTGCCGTCCTCGTTCGTCTTCGCCGCGATATTTTCAACAATGATCGGATTAGAGGGCAGCACGAAGGATTCGGGAGAGTCCATGCCGCCGGCACTGACGCTGAAGGTGTAATCACGGCTCAGATCCGGCAGGGTGAAGGTATAGGAGGTCTCGCCGGTCGTGCCCGAGCTCGGTGTAAGCCCCTCTGCTTCGCAGGTGAGCGTCCACTCCTCGGGCAGATTCTCGCCCGCCTCCCAAACGACGGTGACGCTGTTGCCGTTAATTTCGGAGACATTGAGGTTTTTCGCCTCCACAATCGGCAGAAGCTCATATTCCACGGTGGTCTGACCGGACAGATAGACGCTGTCGGTGTTTTCTAAGGTAAAGGTATAGCACTTATATTGCTCTAATCCCGTGACAAGATAGGAATTGCCGTCAAACTCAAAAGTGTCCGACTTGCCGGAACCGTCGTCATACGAGAGCCTCCAACGCGCGGGAGCGGGACCCTCCTGCGTAAACGAGAGCAATACCTCGCCGTCCGCATCGCCGCGGGTGGCGGTGAAGGAGGTGATCTCCGTAGACTCAGGCGTGGTGACGCTCAAGGTATAGGTGCTTGCAGAGGTGAGCTTATGACGCGCGGCGGCGGAGACGGTAACGGTATAGGTTGTGTTTTCCCGCAATCCCGTGAAGGTGAAGCGATTGCCGCTGACCGTGAAGGGATAGGCGTTGCCGTAGCTGTCGGTGCAGGTAAGCGAGAAACGGTCAATGCTATCCTCGCTGTCCAACTCGACGACCATTTGCTCTGTGGTGCATGAGAGCATATTCAGCTTTTTCACATCCACAAAATACCATGTCAGCAGATAGTATGCCACTGCGGCAATCGCAAGCAGAAGCGCGACGATGATACCGATTTTGAGCGCCTTGCCCCGCTTGGGCGGCGCGTCCTCTTCGTCTTCTTCTTCCTCCGACTCGGCTTGCGAATCCACATAGTCGTGCTTCTGCACAGGCGCTTCCTCCGTATGCATTGTCAGCCCCTCGGGATTCTCTTCCGCAGGAACGGGTGCCGATTTTTCGCCGACGCAGCGGTTAACGGCGGCAAGAAGCTCGTCAAGATCCATTTGATCGGGATCAACCTCCGTCTCCGACAGGGCAGAAGCGGTATCCTCCCGCGGCGGCTCTTCCGCGATCACGGGCGGCGTGTCCTCCGAGGCAGGCGCTTTCCCGTTCTCCGAAACGGCTTCTTCCTTTTCGCTCGGCTGCGTCTGCGGCGCAGGAGCTACAGGCTTTTCCGGCTTCTTGGGCGCGGTGGGAGCAGGCGTCAGGAGAATTGCGGGATCGACATCTGCCTCCGTGCCTGCTCCGGAAAGATCCGGTGCGAAGCTGTGGCGGAAATCCTCGTCGAGCTTATCCGCGTCCGTCATGCGCATCGGTGTCTCTTCCTCCGCGTCCTCCGAGGCGGCATCTGTGATCGGCGCGACTTCCGAAACAATCGGGGGAACAATCAAGGTGTCCGATACCTCGTTGCGCTGCATATACAGCATAAGCGCCTGCTTCAGTTCCTCGGGTGTCTGATAGCGGTCGGCTTGCTTGAACGCGCATGCTTTCAGAATAATGCCTGCAAGCTCGTAATCGGCATAGATCGGTGTCGGCAGCGGTTTTCCGGTCATTCGGAGCTTGTCTGCCATTGCGTCGCCGGTGTTTTCGTCCTCGAAGGGACCGTGATTTCCGTTATAGATGCGGTAAAGCACCATGCCGAGCGAATACAGATCGATGGTCGTATTCGGAGAGGTCGTGATATCTGCCAGTTCCGGCGCGGAGAACGGCCCGATGTACTCTTCCGGCAGGCAGGAGTATTTCAACTCCTGCAAGGAAACCAAGCCAAGATCGCCGAGCAGAAATTTTCCGTTCGTCATGAAATAAATGTTCTCGGGCTTGATGTTTCCGAAGAGGTAACCTGCCTCGCGGCACGCGGAGATTGCGTCGCAAATATCAATGCCTAAATTGACCGCGCGCAGATGCGTCATGGCGTTGTGCGCGTAAAAATCGTTCAGCGGGATGTACAGCGGGTAAAGAATATAGACATCGTAACCGACACCGGATTTCTTCGGCTCGATCTGGTAGGAGATTGCGCCTGCAAAGCTTCCCGAAGCGGCAAGCTTTTTTCCAATCTCCAGTTCCGACCGAATATCGGCGGCGACTCTGCCGTAATACGCATGCACAGCGGCCTCGTCCGGATATGCGCCGGAGAGAATCAAGGCACGTACCTGACTGTCAGAGGCAGGAACGGAGATGCATTTGAGGATGAACCGTTCGCCCGATGTGTTGCGCAGCGTATAGCAGGTGCGACCGTTGTGTCCGGCGATCTCCTTATCCACTGCCATATGATCGAGCAGAGGAGAAATCATTTTGAGTTCGGACATCATTTTCGCCTCCTTAATAAAAAAGAAAAACTCAAATTCACGCAATTATATACTATGACATTTTTTCAAAAAAATCAATAGCTATTCTTGTGTTCTGCGTGAGAAAATGATATGATATAAAAAAGGAGACGAAAAAAAGAAGAAAAACAGAGGGCCTACACAGAAAGGAGTTGACCGCATACACGTCGTATGCATGAATATGGAGCAGATGAATCAAAAGGCGGTTTGCTATTATTGCGGCACGATTTACGATGAGGAGCGCGGCAAATGTCCCCTCTGCGGAAGTACCGCCCGTTCGACCGACGCGCAGCAGCCGACGCGGAGGGAGCGCCTGACGGAGGAGGAGCGGAAAGCCCGCAGAAGCGGCGCAAAGGGGAAGTATTCCGCGCCCAAAAAGAAAAAGACCAAACAGGAAGCACCGAAGGGGATCCTGATTGCAGCAGTGGTATTCCTTGCGCTTGCGGTGCTTGTGGTATTTTATTTTATCGGAGATATGATCGGCTGGTGGCCGGGGTTTGAGAACCTTGTCCAGCGGGAGGAGCCGAGCATCTCCGTGGCAAACGGGGATTGCGAGGAACTGCTTCTCTCTTCTGAAACGCTGGATTTTGCCGCCGCAGGTGAGACAAAGGAGCTGACCGTCAGTGTCAATCTCTCGTGCGACGAGAAGGTCTACTGTCACAGTGAGAATTCTCAGGTTGCCGAGGTTGCGGAAACGGCAACTACGGCGATGGGGACGGAGCTGAAATCCGTGACCTTTACGGTCAAGGCGGTTTCGGAAGGGCAGACACAGATCGTGGTGGAGTGCGGAGACAAGCAGGCTTCCTGCGAGATCGTCTGCGGCGCGGAGGATTCTTCACAGCCGGATAATCCGGACGCGCCGACTTCCGGCGATGCATTTGTCCCGCAGCTGAACTACGATTCCGATGTGACACTCAACGAAAAGGGCGAGAGTGCAACGCTTCGCGTGACGAATTTGCCCGACGGCGCAGAGGTCCTTTGGCGCAGCGCGAATGAAAGCATTGCCTCGGTCGATGCAGACGGCACGGTGACGGCAGTCGGCAGCGGTTCGACGACCGTGACCGCTGAGGTAGACGGCAAGACCGCTGAGGTGAAGGTGAACTGCACGTTCTCCGGCAGCACCGCTGACGGTGCGCATTTGCAGGCGGGCAGAGAGGATGTCTCGGTCAGCGTAGGCGAGAAATTTGATCTTTATCTCTACGACTCCGACGGAAATCACATTGACGACGTTACCTATACCGTTGGGGATGCGAGTATTTGCGAGGTCAAAGACAGCTATGTAACCGCACTGGCGCGGGGCACGACGAAGGTCACCGTGACCTACAAGGGAGAGGAATTCGTCTGCATCGTCCGTGTCGGATAAGCGATGCTGCTTTGAAAAACGGATGCGGGACAGAACCTTGCTGCCTTTCACGGCTTTGCGTATCCGTCATAACGATTGATACTGAAAACCGATTAAAATATTCATTTCAATCGGTTTTCAACGCCGTTCCG
>CAMAEX010000039.1:0-11634 GCA_945832065.1 uncultured Clostridia bacterium
GTGCAGGAACCACCGACTGCGTACAAACTCGTTTATGCCTGCCGTCTGCCGCTTACGCGGACGACCCCGGCGCGCCGGTGCAGGAACCATCAACTGCCTATACACCGCACCCCAGCGCGAAGTCCGCCCGTTTCCAATCATCCCCGTCCGCCATACCGCGCCGCGCGCTATTGCATTTTTCGCGGTTTTGTGCTATGCTTAAAGAAATACGACAGAAAGGTGGGTCTCTGTGCGTCGTGTACTTTTACTTTTACTCTGCCTGCTGCTTCTGACGGCGAGTGCCGGCGCGGCGGGCGATCAGATCACCGCGCTGACCGAGGAGGTCACGGTCGCGGAGGACGGCACGGTCTCCGTTGCTGCCACGGCGCAGCTCAGCTTTTCCGGCACGGTGACGAGCTTTGTCTTCCCGCTAGGCGAGGGCGCGGAGAATATTACCGCCTCCGGAGGCGCATATGATGTCAAACGTCTTGATGGCGTAGAATGCGTCGTATTTACGAACAGCGCGGGCTTTTCCGGCAAGCAGACCTTCCTGTGCAGCTATACCCTCCCCTGCGCGGTGACCAATACCGACGCCGGGCAGCAGTTTGACTTCTCTCCGATCGCCCGGGGCTGGGAGTTCCCGATGGAATCGCTGACGGTACATGTTACCTTCCCCGCAGAGGTTTCCGCCCGCCCTGTTTGGACGAGTGCGTATTACGGGGATGTGATCGACAATTATCTGACCATTCGTATGCAGGACAAGCAGGTCAACGCAAGCTCGGTCACTGCCTTTAAAGATCATGAGACGCTGACGATGCAGCTCCAATTCCAGCCGAACGCGTTTTCCCTCCGCTACCTTGTCGGTACAACGGAGTCCGTCAGCCGCGTCGCGTTCTATCTTTTGGCGGTTCTGACCCTTGTCTATTGGCTCCTGCGCCTGCGCGGCAGACTTCTGCTGCCGAAGACGCAGCAGACCATTGACATGGAGGCGACGGCAGGGGAGCTTCCGACCCGTCTTTACGGATTGCCGACGGATGTTGCCGCGACGCTCATCCACTGGGGCAATCTCGGCTATCTGACGCTCCGCAGAACGCGAAACGGCAGACTGCTGTTAACAAAAAAGATGGAAATGGGAAACGAGCGTAAGCCTGCCGAGCGCCGCCTGTTTGCGGCGATGTTTCGGGGCGGCGCCACCTGCGACCCGACCACCGAGCGATTCCGCCAAGCCACCTCTGCCGCAGCGGCGCAGCTTCACGGCGGCTGGCTGCGCAGATGCTTCAAAAAGAAGAGCGGTTCTCCGCGTATGCTGCGGCTGCTCTCGCTGCTGGCGGCAGTGCCGGCGAGCCTGTTGACCTTTGACTTGCTGCTGCCCTCGTCGTGGGTGCGCTGGGTGCTGCTGCCGCTTTTGCTGCCGCTGCCCGTCGTGCTGTGTAATTGGGTGCAGCGCGGGCTTGGGTATCTCCTGCGGCGGCGGGATAAGCTGATCGCCGCCGCGCTTTCGGCATTGGCGCTGCTGTTTCTCGGCGCGTGGGCAGGCTGCTTCGGCACGATGCTGCTGAACCTGCTTCTGCAGGCCTTCTGCGCCCTTGCCACCCTCTACGGCGGCAGGCGCACGGAGGAGGGCGAGGAGCTGGTGCGCGGACACCTCGGAATGCGCCGCTACCTGCGCAAGGCGACGACGGAGGAGCTGCAGCGCAACGCCGAGGCGGACGGGCAGTATTTCTACCGCACATTGCCCTTCGCGGAGCTGCTGGGTGTCGGTGGTGCGTTTTCCAAGCACTACGGCAGCAAGCGCCTTGAGCCGTGCCCGTGGCTGACCGTGGACGGAAAAGCGCCGACAGACGCCGTGGAGTTCTACCGTCTGTATACCGGGCTGATGACGCAACTGCGGGGAGAGGATCAGACCCTTCTCGCCCGCCTGATGAACCCGCCCAAAGCCAAGCCGCCCGCAGCGGCGCGCAGGTAAGGAGGCTTTTGATGGAAGAATATCGCTTTTACGCGCTCCTTTCGCGGATGCGCTATATCACCCGCTGGGGCTTGATGCGCAATACCTTCTCCGAGAATATCCAGGAGCATAGCCATATGGTCGCGGTGCTGGCGCACGGGTTGGCGCTGATCCGGCGGGATATCCTCGGACTGCCCGCCGACCCCGAGCGCTGCGCCACGGCGGCGCTGTTTCATGACGCGTCCGAGATCCTGACGGGCGATCTGCCCACGCCGATCAAGTATTTTAATCCCGAGATCAAGCAGGCGTATAAGCAGGTCGAGCATGTCAGCGGTGAAAAGTTGCTCGAGCTGCTGCCTGAATCGCTGCGGGAGAGCTACGCGCCCCTCGTCCATGAGACGGACGAGACGGTGTTTGCCATCGTCAAGGCGGCAGATAAGCTCTCGGCGCATATCAAGTGCATCGAGGAATTAAAGGCGGGCAATGCGGAGTTTGAATCCGCCGCCTCCCAGACCCGCGCCGCCCTGGAGCAGACCGACCTGCCCGAGCTGCAATGGTTCATGGAGCATTGCCTCCCCGCCTTCAGCAAAAACCTCGACGAGCTGGAATAAAAAAACAAGGATCCCCGATGCTGATCGAGGATCCTTTGCTTCAATCGCAAAAAGTAATGTAGGGCGGGGACATGTCCTAAGCCGGTGTAGGAACTACCAACTGCGTACAAGTCAAAACAAAAGATTGCCACGACCGGTGTGCGCACCGGTCTCGCAATGACAAAAAGGGTAGCCTACAATGTCATTGCGAGGCGCTTGCGCCGTGGCAATCTCATGCAGGCACTCCCATAGAACCCGTAGGGGCGGCTATCAGCCGCCCGGTGCAGGTACCACCGACCGCGAACCGAAAAACAGGAAACCGCAAAGACCGAAACAAAGGCTTACCGATTCACTGCCCTTTTACAGATCCAGCTTCAGATCTCCCTCTTTGATCCAACCGAGCTTCCGCAGCAGCATCCCAAGCAGCGGCGTCAGCACGGCGGGAAGGACGAAGCAGATCAGCACCAAGCCGATCCAATCCATTGCGGTGATCGCCGCCTTTGCGCCGTTTGCAATGTCGTTGACCCAGCCGGAATACACGCCGATCTGCCCCACAAAGCCGCAGGTGCCCATGCCGGCGGAGACGGCGGTGCCGTTCATCTCCATTTTGAACAGACAGGTGGCAAGGGGACCGGTGATAGCGGAAACCAGCGTAGGCGGGATCCAAATGCGGGGATTCTTGACGATGTTGGGCATTTGCAGCATACTCGTGCCGATGCCCTGCGCCACCAGACCGCCCCAGCGGTTTTCGCGGAAGCTCATCACGGCGAAGCCGACCATCTGCGCGCAGCAGCCTGCCACGGCAGCGCCGCCTGCCAAACCGGTCAGACCCAGCGCCGCGCAGATCGCAGCGGAGCTGATGGGCAGCGTCAGCGCAACGCCGATGATCACGGAGACAAGAATGCCCATCAGGAAGGGCTGCTGGGTCGTTGCCCATTTTACCGCGTCTCCCACTGCGGAAGCGGCTTTTCCGATGGGCGCGGCAATCAGGTAGGAAAGCCCGATGCCGACCAATATCGTCACAATGGGCGTGACCAAAATGTCAATTTTCGTGGTCTTGGAGACCAATTTGCCGCATTCGCAGGCGACGATCGCGACAAAATAAACCGCGAGGGGGCCGCCCGCGCCGCCCAACGCATTCGCCGCAAAGCCGACCGGGATCAGCGAGAACAGCACCAGCGGCGGCGCTTTTAGCGATACGCCGATGGCGACGGAAATGCCCGCACCGACGGTCAGGGAGACCAACCCGCCCAGCGTGCAGTCAATCGTCTGCGCGCCCTGCTTGATGGTCACGAGGGTCTTGGTCAGAAAACCGATGTGGAACTGCTGCCCGATGGTGTTCAGGATCGTGCCCACCAGCAGCGTGCAGAACAATCCCTGCGCCATTGCGCCCATCGCGGTGACAAAATAGGTCTTCCACGAGGGCACAACGCCTTGCTTTTTCAAGAATTCTTTCATAGGTTCCTCCTAAGAGATATTTGCCCTGATTGTATAGCAAAACCTTCCACAATGCAAGAAAAAACTCGAAGAAAGGATAAATAAGCCATGGAAAATCTTCTGCCTGTCATCCTCGACGGCGACCCCGGGCATGACGACGCGATCGCGTGGATGCTCGCCAAAGCCAGCCCGTTGCTGGATATCCGCGCCGTCACCTCGGTCTGCGGCAATCAGACCATCGAGAAAACTACCTATAACGCCCAACGCATCTGCACGCTCTTGGGCATCGACGCGCCGGTGGCAATGGGAAAACCCGCGCCGCTGCTGGCGGAGCCGATGAACGCGCCCTCCGTCCACGGACAGAGCGGCTTGGACGGACCCGTCCTGCCTGAGCCGAACGCGCCGCTCTCGTCCCTGCGTTCGGTAGAGCTGATGGCGAAGGTGCTGCAGGAGAGCGAAACGCCCGTCGCCTTGGTGCCGACGGGGCCTCTGACCAATATCGCTGCCCTCCTGCTCGCCCATCCGGAATTGAAGGAAAAGATCAAGGTCATCAGCCTCATGGGCGGCGGCATCACCCACGGCAACTGGACGCCCGCAGCGGAATTCAATATTTTAGTAGATCCCGAGGCGGCAAAAATCGTCTTTGAAAGCGGCATCCCGATCATTATGAGCGGACTCGATGTGACCGAACGGGCGCTGATTTTCCCGAAGGACTTCGAGCGCATCCGCAAGGTCGGCAACCCCGTCGCCCGCGTCGTCGCGGATTGGCTGGAATTCTTCTACGGCTTCCATCGGGAGATCGGCTATACAGGCGCGCCGCTCCATGACCCCGTCGCGGTGGTCAGCCTCATTCGCCCCGACCTGCTCACGAGCAAACGCCTGTGCGTCGAAATCGAGACGCAGGGCGAATACTGCCGCGGCGCGACCATCGGGCACGACCGCAAGCCCGCGAACGCGCTGGTCAACTTCGATATCGACCGCGACGGCTTTGCAGACCTGCTTGTCGAGGCGGTCAGCACCTATGGGGAGGGATAACCATGAAAACATATCCGATTTGGATCGACTGTGATCCCGGCGTAGACGACGCCGCAGCGCTCCTGCTTGCGCATTGGCAGGAGGAGACGGAGATCGTCGGCATTTCCACGGTGTCCGGCAACGCGTATATAGACCAAACAACAGAGAACGCCCTAAAGCTCTGCGACCTGATGGGCGCAAGCTACCCCGTCTATCGCGGCGCGGAAAAGCCGCTGTTCCGGGCGTATCACGACGGCGCGGAGTTCCACGGCAAGAACGGTTTCGGCGGCGCGGAGCTGCCGGAACGGCGCAGGGAAGCGGAGCGGCTCCCCGCGTGGGACGGCTTGTACGAAGCTGCGAAGCGGTATGAGGGCAGCTTGGAGCTTGTCACCCTGGGGCCGCTGACCAATATCGCCATCGCCTTGGGAAAGCACCCGGACTTGAAGGAGAAGCTGCACCGCATCATAATGATGGGCGGCTCCGCCACGCGGGGCAACCGCACCCCAAGCGCGGAATATAATATCTACGCCGACCCGGAAGCGGCGCAGGCGGTGTTCCGCAGCGGCATTCCAATTGTCATGTGCGGATTGGAGGTCACGGAGGAGGCGCTGCTTTTGCCCGAGGAGATCGACGCGGTGGGGGAGAAGAATACCCCCGTCACGCGCTTCTTCCACGCCGCCGTGCAGGACATCCTGAAAAAGAACATGGCAGCCGGCTGCGCGGGCTGGTGCGTCCACGATGCCTGCCCGATCGCCTATTTGGCGCACCCGGAGCTGTTCACCGCCAAAGAAGCCGGCGTCTTTGTCGAAACCCAAGCGGAGCTGACCCTCGGCAAGACGGTAACCGACCTCTACAGCGACAAAAAGTTCGGCATCAAAAATGCCCTCGTCGTACTGGAAGTCAACCGCCCCGCCTTCGCCCAACGCCTAACCACCGCCGTCACCCACATCTGACGCCATACGGGCGGCTATCAGCCGCCCGTTGCAGGCACTACCGACTGCGTACAAAACGAAACAAAAGATTGCCGCAGCTGGTGTGCGCACCGGCTGCGCAATGACAAAGAGGGTGGCTATTTTGTCATTGCGAGGAGCACAGCGACGCGGCAGCGCAGCCGTTCACAAGGAACGAGTGTTACGGATGCGGCATACCCCCTGCGGGTGCAATCTCGTGCAGGTACAAGCTCTGCATAACCGCACCCTCACCGTAGGGCGCGACGACCCCGGCGCGCCGGTGCAGGAATTACCGACTGCGTATCAGCTCGGTCGGCAGACACGACTTTCTATTGCATGGAGGAACCTATGGCGCTTCAAACCTCTGCGGACGAACCGTCTTGCATAAAAAAGATTCCCGCACCCGTGGAGATATCCGGGAGCAGCGCGGCATTTTTCGAGCAGCTCAAACAGACCTATCAGGTGGTAAAAACGCTGTCCGAGAAGAACGGCGCGGCGGTCTTGCGGCTTCGCCACCGAACGTTGCACAAAGACCTGCTCCTGCGTCGATACCAAAAGCCCGTTCCCGCTTATGATATTTTGCAGGCGTTGCGCCACCCCAATCTGCCGGAAGTGTATGACAGCCTGCATTTCCCTGACGGTCAGCTCGTTTTCGAGGAATACATCGAGGGGCTCACCGTGGCGCAGGTGCTGGAAACCGGAAGATACACCCCGCGCGGTGCCGTGGATATCCTGCGAAAGACCTGTGCGGCGGTCGAGGCGCTGCATCACTGCGGCATCCTCCACTTGGATATCAAGCCCCAAAATGTGATGATTACCAACGCGGGAGAGGTCAAGCTGATCGACCTAAACGCGGCAAAGCTGACATCGTCGGAGCAAAGGCAGGAAACCGAAGTCCTCGGTACAATCGGCTATGCAGCCTATGAGCAATTTGGTATCAGCCCGTGCGACGAGAGAACGGATGTGTTCGCCCTTGGCGTATTCCTAAATGTCTTACTGACGGGCGAACACCCGACCCGCAAACGAGCAAAAGGACACCTGGGCAGGGTCGTCCGAAAATGCACCCAAACCGATCCTGACAGCCGCTATCCCAACGCGGAACGGCTGATGCTTGCCCTATAAAAAGAACTCTGCACAAGCATGTGAAATATCATGCTTGTGCAGAGTTCTTTATCGGGAGGCGCAAGAGGTGCAGCTTTTATACCAATCACCAATTAAAATGTGCAACGCGCATTTTAATTGCGATACCGTGATTGGTACGAGACGTATTTTCGCGATGCTTACCTTATCATCGCGAAAATGCAACGCCGGTACGGTGTTGAAAACCGATTGAAATGAATATTTTAATCGGTTTTCAGTATTAGATATGGAGTCATGACAGCCAAAAGAACCAAATCACTACACCAATGAGTCCAACTGCGACCATTGCTAAAATGACCATAGCAATTTTCGCAAGGGTAGGACTTTTTTGGCAAAGCATGTTCAGCATCTCTGAAAAACCACCCTCTAAGCCGTTGTCGGTATGAAAAGCGGAGCAACCGCAATTCGGACAAAACGGCGCACTGTCGCCAACAGCTTTTCCACATTTGGCACAACTTTTCATTTTCTCTTTCTCTCCTTCTGTATTACTAAAACATTTCTCATAAAAGGCTGCGAAATGTCTCTGCCTATGTCGAGGGAACTGCAGGTCAAATGTCAGATCTCATAGTCAGCCAACTCTATCGTATATTTCTCCCCCTGCGTGACACCGGGAAAGGTAATTTTCCCATGAAAAGTCTGCCCTACGATGATGTCATCCCATGAGTACCACTTTTCCGTTGCAAGTACCTTTCCGCTTGCATCTCTTAAAATTACCAGAAAGTAAGGGGTCGTCGTTCCATAGTCGCCCTTCCAATCGTAAGTTTTCTCTCCTGTGACGTGGACAGTCAGTTCATCAGAAAACCATGTGAAGGAGACAGAGGTTATTTTCAATTCGGTATAGGTTCCGTAGCCCCAAGTGTATGCATAGGTCGCAGGCAACCCCTTGGCGAGAGTGATGATCGCTTCGCCGCAATACGAGCACTTGCCGGTTAAGGGGTCTATGCTGTGATTGAGCGCTCCTCCGAATGTCTCTCCGCATACCTTGCAGGTTTTCGGCTGCTTGCAGGTTGCTTCCTCCAAGCTATGTCCGGCAGTAGGCAGCGTTTCTTGATATGTATTCCCACATTCTTTGCAGCGGTATGTAATATACCCCTGACCGGTGCAGGATGCTGCTTTTTCACTCGTTACCTCGTAATCATGCGTATGTGTCTCGCAGGCACATAGCGTCAGAAGCAGCAAAAGCAGCAGCGCAATCAGAGTAGACTGTTTTTTCATTTTACAAAGGGTTATTGAAAAAACTCTTTTCGTCATAAGCACGAAAGCCCCTCTTTCTTTTATGCGGAGCGACCGCAGCTATTGAAGCTCGTAGGTACGGCAGTGCAGGACTGCGTAGAGGAGGAAATCGCCGTCCGCCTCTTGCTCTAAAACGACCGTGACACGAAGCTCTGCGGTTTCCAGCCGTGCAGTCAGACTGTCCGCTTCCTCATTATATTGCGCCTGGATGCCGAGCTTTTCAGAGAGCCAATTCGCCCATGCGTTAAAGGCGCGCTCTGCCTCGGCTTCAGAGGAGGGTGTCACTATAATGTAGTATTCATATAGGAGCTTATCTTCGTTGAAGCTGTAGCTTGCCATCGGGAGCAAGAACAAAGTGCTGATATCCTCGCTCCAAGTAAAGCCGTTGAAAACGTTGTCCGGCGAAACACTATAGTCGGGGCTGCAAAAATAACCGGAATTTGCAGAGGCGGGCTCCAGTGCCGGCATTTCATGCTTTTCCGTGCAGACATCGTAGGAATCACCAAACTGCAAATCAAAAGGCAAAAGCGTTTCCTCCTTGCCGGTTGTACCTTTCGTATTGCTGTTGCACCCCATCAGTGGCAGTATCAAGACCATACAGATTGCAAAAACCAAGAACTTTTTCATAGTTATTCAGAACCCTCTCATTCTTTTATGATGAATATACTATAGTATAAATAATGCTTATAGTCAAGAAATAATTCTAATAGTCGATTTATTACCCGCCTGTTTTTCGGTAAAATAAAAACAGAGCAGGAGGTGAGACACCATGCAGGAGCTGGATTATAAGGCAATCGGGCAGCGGATTCGGGCGGCGCGTCAGAAAAAAGGCATCACGCAGGAAAAGCTTGGTGAGCTTTGCGCGCTTTCCACCGCCCACATCGGGCACATTGAGCGCGGCACGAGGATTCCCTCCTTGCAGACGGCGTTTCAAATCGCCTCCGCGCTGGAGGTCAGCATGGACTACCTGCTGTTTGACGCGGCGTCTGAGCCGAAGCATGTGCTGACCGCGATCGGCGCACGGCTTCAGGGGAAGAACGAAGCGCAGGTCAAGGTGTTTTTAAGCACGGTCAAAGCGCTTGCCGATAAGATCGACGAGCTTTGACATCATTATAAGCGATTCTTTCGGGCTTGTCCTATGCTGTCAGCATAGGACGGGCTTGTTTTTTGCCGGACAAAAGCGATTGACGGAAAGCGTGATTTATGCTACAGTAGAAAAAGAGGTGATCTCGGTGGTAAAGGATACGGCGCATTTGCTGGAGGAATTGCAGCATTGTGCGGATTTCCGGAGATTCTATCAGGAAAACGCGGAATACCTGCCCAAGCGCAGTCTATCTGAATATCTGAACGTGTTGGTGCAGAAGCATGGAATCAAAAAGTCAGACGCGATCCGCCGCGCGGAATTGGCGGAGGTATACGGCTACCAGATCTTCTCCGGACTTCGCATACCGGAGCGGAAAAAGCTGCTCAGTCTTGCTGTGGGGATGCAGTTGGATTTGGAGGAGATGCAGTCGCTTCTGAAATCCTCCGGCTATGCACCCTTGTACGCAAAAAATCCGTTTGACTGCGTTGTGATCTTCGGTGTGTGTAAAAAACTGACGGTCGCCGAGATCAATGATATGTTGTATGATTACGGAATGGAAACGCTTGGATAGAGGGAGAGTAAGATGAAATGCCCATATTGCGGCGCGGAGCTGCAGGAAAATGCCCGCTTTTGCCTATATTGCATGAAGCCCTTGCAGGAAAAAACACCGATCGCTTCACCGCGAGCGAAACAACACCGCAGGAAATGGTTGCTCGTGCTGCTGCTTGCGGTTGCGCTTACGGTGACGGCGATTATCGCTTTGATCGTCGGATCTCGACATGGGGATACGGAGGAGCAGAGCGCTGCCTCGACGACGGAATCAACCGGCGATGCCGGGGAATCGACTGCTACGACGACGGAATCCGCAGCGAAAAGGGATCTTTTCCCGATCAATAACTACAATGATTTTTGTTTTGACGCAATATTCGAGACGGAGCGCTTGGCAGGACAAGCTCTATGGGAACCCTCCGGTCTGTATCTTCTCGATAGAACCGAACAGATGGAAGTATACAGCGCGCCCGTGTATCTGCAGGATGCTGCGTTCAACATCTATTACATTGATGAAGGCGTGGAGATTTTTGCCGCCGTCACGAACCTAACGGAGGATACGCTTGCCGACGGCTTGCGCTTGGCGGACTGTATCAACGCTGCGACCTATTATGGTGTAAGCGGAATCCTATCCTCCCTTGAGGACACCGCACCGTCAGACCCCGTCGCGGCGGGAGATTCCTATATCGAACGATTGAACCTTGACGACCCCGCAGCGGCGCAGCTCGATGTGGGAACCGCCGCGAGCGTCATGCGGATAAGACTCGAACCGGAGATCAATGATTGGAACGATATGCCCCAACAATATTTGATCTACGAGCTGCGTACAAGAACCTTTGAAGGCAGCACATACTATGATATCTTCCTATTCTACGGGCAGGAATGACCCCCACCCTGTTATTGCCATGAAACTCCCTGTGGGGCGTGGGACATGTCCCTGCCGTGTGCAGGAACTATCGACTGCGTGTAAATTTGTTTGCCTGTCCTGTCTGCCGCTTCGCGGACGGCACGCCACGTCGGCGTGCCCTACGACCGCAGGCTGCACCCTTGCCGCCGCCCGGCTTGCAAAGCAAATATCGCTGCACAGCAATATCACTTACTAATACAACCACATCCCACTCCCACGGAGGCAACTATGGATTTCAAGCTTCATGCGCCCTACTCCGCCACCGGCGACCAGCCGGAGGCGATCGAAGCGCTGACCGAGGGCATCAAAAACGGTCTGCGGGAGCAGGTCTTGCTCGGCGTCACCGGTTCGGGCAAAACCTTCACCATGGCGTCCGTCATTGAAAAAATCAACCGTCCGACCCTCGTCTTAGCCCATAATAAGACCCTCGCCGCCCAGCTTTGCAGCGAATTCCGGGAATTCTTTCCCGAAAACGCGGTGGAATACTTCATATCATACTACGATTACTACCAGCCCGAGGCGTATATCGCCCACACGGACACCTATATTGAAAAGGACTCTGCGGTCAATGACGAGATCGAGCGCCTGCGCCACAGCGCCACCAGCTCCCTGTTCGAGCGCCGCGATGTGATCGTCGTTGCCTCCGTCTCCTGCATCTACGGCTTGGGCGACCCGATTGACTATAAAAACATGGTCATCTCCCTCCGCACGGGCATGGAGAAAAACCGTGAGGAGCTGATGAAAAAGCTCGTCGAGATCCGCTATGAGCGCAACGACATCGACTTCTCCCGCAATACCTTCCGCGT
>CAMAEX010000040.1:0-11136 GCA_945832065.1 uncultured Clostridia bacterium
AGTTTGTTTTGAGGAAACTCAGCGTTTGCGTGCTTTTCGGCGGTATGTCGCCGGAGCACGAGGTGTCGCTCCGCTCGGCGGAGTCCGTGCTGAACCATTTGAATCAGGAGAAATATAATATATTCCCCGTCGGCATTACGAAAAACGGCGATTGGGTGCTTTACGGCGGCAAGGACTACAGCAAGCTGCCCAGCGGCGAATGGCTGCATTGCGAGGCAAACCGCCGCGCTGCCATCTCCCCCGTGCGGGGACAGGGACTTTTGAGCTTTGAGGGAGACTGTGTCGTGCGGGAGCGCATTGATGTCGCGTTTCCCGTCCTGCACGGTGAAAACGGCGAGGACGGCGCGATGCAGGGGCTTTTGCAGTTAGCAGGCATTCCCTATGTCGGTTCGAATGTTGTCGCCTCCGCAACCTGCATGGACAAGACGCTGATGAAGCTCGTCGCGGATTGCGCGGGCATCCGTCAGGCGGCGTGGCAGCTCGTCACGGCGCAGGAGCTTGCGGTCAATGCGGAGGGCGTTTTAGACGCGGCGGAGGCACGATTTGCCTATCCCGTGTTCGTCAAGCCTGCGGGAACCGGTTCGTCCGTCGGTGTTTCCAAAGTGAAAAACCGCGAGGCGCTGCTGACCGCGCTGCAAAACGCGGCAAAATTTGACCGGAAGATCCTCATTGAGGAATTCATCAACGGACGTGAGGTCGAGGTCGCGGTTTTGGGCAATGACGCGCCTGCCGCTTCAATTTGCGGCGAGATTGACTCCGGCACGGAGTTCTACGACTATGACGCGAAATATATCTCCGATTGCGCGCGCCTGTATATCCCTGCCCGCATCGACGAGCAGACCGCTGAGAATGTCCGCGACAC
Source organism: uncultured Clostridia bacterium (assembly GCA_945832065.1). GTDB lineage: Bacteria > Bacillota > Clostridia > Oscillospirales > Oscillospiraceae > JAZOXB01. Next base: position 863 of record CAMAEX010000040.1, read on the forward strand.
TGCCATCCGCGTGTATCAGGCGCTGGGCTGCAAGGGGCTGTCCCGCGTTGATTTCTTCGTGACCTATGACAAAAACGAAATCGTTTTTAACGAGATCAACACGATTCCGGATTTTACCTCCGTTTCGATGTATCCGAAGCTCTTTGCCGCCAGCGGCATCCCCTACAGTGAACAGCTCGACCGCTTGATCGAGCTTGCAACGGAGGTATAAGCCGTGGAGCGGGAGATGCTTTTGACCATTGACGGAACGCAGCGCTTCCACGGCGAGGAGCCGGAGACGACAAAGCTCGTCACGGACGGCACGCTGCGCACAGAGGACGGTGCGCTGTTTCTCTCCTATGCCGAGAGCGAACTGACGGGAATGCGCGGAACGCTGACAACCTTCCGCATTGAGAAGGACTGCGTCACCCTCACGCGCACCGGCACGGTGGAATCCGTTATGACCTTTGCGGTCGGGAGAGAGGATCGTTCTTTATACGATGTCGGCTTCGGCGCACTGATGATTACCATCCGCACCGAGCGCATCGACTGCCGGATGGATGAAAACGGCGGGTATTTAGAGGTTTCCTACGCGATCTCCATTGAGGACAGCACGGCAGGTATGATTGATTACCGCATCGAGGCGAGAAAAAAACAGTAACGAGAGGAGAGAAAATTCCCATGCTGCTGCGAAGGAGAAGAGAATTTCAACAGACGGATCCCGAGAGCTGGAAGCGCCGATGGCAGAGCCTCGTACCGCCGGAGAACCGCGATGTCCCGATTACCGTTGGCGACGAGACCGTCATCGTCTTCGTGCAGAGAAATCAATTTGTAATGATGCTGCAGGACGGACTTCTGATGGAGGCAACCTTTTTTGATGTGTGCAGCTTTTTCCAGCGCGCGGGCTATCATGTCATTTGGCTGATGCGCTGCACACAGGACATACACAACGGCTATCTGAAGCCGCGCGGGAAGGATCGGCGCAAATGGCTCTGGAAGAGCCCGACGACGAATTTCGGACGCTGGACTTCGGATAATTTTAACGCGACGATATTATTACAGCATGAGGAGCTTCCTGAAGGGGATCTGCGCGCGTGTAACGCGCCGGTTTTGCAGCGCGTGACATGGGCGGAGAGCGACGATCCGACGCGCATGGTGCCCGGCAGAACACAGTTTCTCACCACCGACCTGCCAGCCACGCCGAAGGAGCTGCTCTGCTGGCTGAACGGTACGGCTTTGACGAAGCTCAGAAGTGAGCCGTAGGGCTGATACTGCCAGCACGGGATTGCCACAGGCGCTTGCGCCCTCGCAGTGACAAAGGGGGTAACCTTCCGTGTCATTGCGAGGAGCGCAGTGACGCGGCAATCTCTGCTTTGGGCTTGTGTGAGGTCGTTGTAAGGGTGAACAGCTCTGTATTAGCTAAAAAACATCCCATGAAGACCGAAAAAGGTCGGTTTTCATGGGATGTTGTGTTTTCTTATTCGACAATGCCGTAGCGGTATTTGAGCGTCAGGATGCGCAGGACGCTTTCGTCGATGCGCGCCTCGGTCAGCTCGCCGTTTTCAATCGCCGTAAGCACAGCGCCGACTGCTTCGTCTAAATTATAGGGCATCAGCACGATATCACAGCCTGCGGCAATCGCCTTCACCGCTGCCTCGCCGCAGCCGTAGTAATTAGTGATTGCGCCCATTTCGTGTGAATCCGTCACGACCACGCCCGTAAAGCCCATTTCCTCCCGCAGAAGATCGGTCACAATGACAGGGGAGAGGTCGCACGGCGTGTTGTCGCCCGTAATGGCAGGCGCGGACATATGCGAGATCATGACCATCTCCGCACCCGCATCGATTCCGGCGAGGAAGGGAATCAGCTCCGTCTGCCACAGCTCCTCCAAGGTGCGGCTTGTTACGGAAAGCCCTTCGTGGGAATCCGCCTCCGTGCTGCCATGCCCGGGGAAGTGCTTGAGGCAGGAGATCGTCCCGCTGCTTTGCAGACCCTCGACCATCGCGGCGACCATATCGGCGGCGACCTGCGGATCGCTGCTGAAGGAGCGGTCTCCGATCTCGGTGTTGTTCGGGTTCGTCACAACATCCGCGACGGGCGCAAAATCAATATTAAAGCCGACGCTGCCGAGCTGTGTGCCGAGCGTCTGCCCGATTTCGCGGACGCGGGCGGTGTCTCCCTGCGCGCCGTAGGTCGCCATCGGCTCCAAGGTGTCCGTCACGCCGATGCTGCTCAGACGCGACACTCTGCCGCCCTCCTCATCCACGCCGATGAACAGCGGATAACGGGCGTATTCCTGTGAAAGGCGGATCATATCGCTGATCTGCCCCTCATTGTAAATGTTTTCGCTGAAATAGATGATCCCGCCGACCGGATAGTTTTGCAATGCCTCCTGTGTCGCGGGACCGGCGATATCCACACCGTAAAAACCGGTGAGCGCGCGCGGCGTGACAATAAAGAGCTGATAGACTTTTTCCTCCAATGTCATGCTGTCAAGCAGCTCCTGCGCCTTCTCCTCCTCCGCGGAGATCGTCGGTTCCGGTGCCTCAGTCGTTGAAGGCTCCGCAGTCTCCGTCGGCTCGACGGTCTCCGTCGGCGGGGCAGCCGTAGAGGACTCCGCCGGCATACTTTCGCTTGATGCCGTCTGCACCTTTCCCCAAGCGACATCCGGCACACCGTTATTTCTGCGCAGCGCAAAAAATATGACCGCTACAACAGCAAGCACGAGAACGGCCATCCCGGCGATCAGTGCATACTTCGCCCTTCGCGCAGATGAATGTCTCTTTCTTTTTCCTTCCCGCTCCGGTTTTTCGCTCATATGGTTCCTCCTCGCTTTTCGTTTTTATCATTTTAACGGATATGCGGAAAAATTACAAGCCCCTTCGGAAAAATTATGCAGGATTGCTTTTTCTTGACTTTTTTGCCGCGGTCGGATATACTACATATAATAATAAAATGGAGTATTTTGCGAAATATTCCCGGGATTTGTGAGGACACTATGGCAAAAAAGCAGACTTACGGAAATGAAAGCATCAGCGTGCTGGTGGGCGCAGACCGCGTGCGCAAGCGCCCTGCCGTCATCTTCGGTTCGGACGACCTGACCGGCTGCGAGCACGCCGTGTTTGAGATCCTCTCGAACGCCATTGACGAGGCGCGCGAGGGGCACGGCGATCTCATCATCGTCACGCGCTATGCCGACCGCAGCATCGAGGTCGAGGACTTCGGACGCGGCTGTCCTGTAGACTGGAACGAGAAGGAGCAGCGCTATAACTGGGAGCTGGTCTTCTGCGAGATGTACGCGGGCGGCAAGTATAACAACAACAGCGGCGACAGCTATGAATACAGCCTCGGCTTGAACGGTCTCGGCACCTGCGCCACGCAGTATACCTCGGAGTTTTTTGATGCCTGCATCTACCGCGACGGCTTCAAATACACCCTGCATTTTGAACACGGGGAGATCGTCGGTAAAATGAAGAAGGAGCCTGCCGACCGCAAGAAGACGGGTTCCCGTTTCCGCTGGAAGCCGGATCTGGAGGTCTTTACGGACATTGATATTCCTGTGGATTACTTCCTTGATGTACTCAAGCGGCAGTCCGTGGTCAACGCGGGCGTGACCTTCCGCTTCCGCAATCAGGTCGGCGGCAAATTCGAGACGACGGATTTTTTCTACGAGCACGGCATTGTTGATTATATCAACGAGCTGACCGAGGGCAACGCCTTTACGATGCCGCAGTATTGGGAGTGCGAGCGCAAGGGACGCGACCGTGCGGACAAGCCGGATTATAAGGTGCGCATCTCTGCCACCGTCTGCTTCTCCCGCACTCTGAGCCGGCAGGAGTATTACCACAACTCCTCGTGGCTCGAGCACGGCGGCTCCCCGGAACGGGCTGCGCGCAACGCGTTCGTCTACGCCATTGATGCCTATCTGAAGCAGAGCGGAAAGTACACGAAAAACGAGACGAAGATCTCCTATCAGGATGTCGCGGACTGCCTTGTGCTGGTGACGAACTGCTTCTCTACCCAGACCTCCTATGAGAACCAGACGAAAAAATCCATCAACAATAAGTTCGTTCAGGAGGCAATGACGGAGTTCTTCCGCAGCAGCCTGCAGGTCTATTTCATCGAAAACAAGGCGGAGGCGGACAAGATCGCCGATCAGGTGCTCATCAACAAGCGCAGCCGCGAGACTGCCGAAAAGACCCGCGCCGCCGTGAAGGGAAAGCTGGCGGGCAAGGTTGATATCGCCAACCGCGTGCAGAAGTTTGTCGATTGCCGCAGCCGCGACGCGGGCAGGCGGGAATTGTATATCGTGGAGGGCGACTCGGCAATGGGCTCGGTCAAGCTCTCGCGGGACGCGGAATTTCAGGGCATCATGCCCGTGCGCGGCAAGATCCTCAACTGCCTCAAGGCGGACTACAGCCGTATTTTTAAGAGCGACATTATTACCGACCTCCTGCGGGTGCTGGGCTGCGGGGTCGAGGTCAAGGACAAGCACGTCAAGGATCTGACTGCCTTTGACCTTGCGAATCTGCGCTGGAACAAGATCATCATCTGCACCGACGCGGATTACGACGGCTACCAGATCCGCACGCTGATCCTGACGATGATCTACCGCCTTGCCCCCACCCTTATCCGCGAGGGCTATGTTTATATCGCAGAATCTCCGCTGTTCGAAATTAATACGAAGGATAAGACATGGTTTGCTTACAGTGAGGCGGAAAAGGCAGAGATATTGTCGAAGCTTGGGAAACAAAAATTCACGGTCGCGCGATCTAAGGGCTTGGGCGAAAACGAACCGGAGATGATGTGGATGACGACGATGAATCCCGAGACACGCCGCCTCATCAAGGTCATGCCGGAGGACGCGGAAAAAACCGCCTTCTATTTTGATCTCCTCCTCGGCGATAATCTTGCGGGCAGAAAGGACTATATCGCGGAGAACGGAAGTCAGTATTTGGACTTGGCGGATATTTCATAAAAAAGAGGCAGTGAATAGCGAACGGTGAATAGTGTATAGTGCTGCGTGAAGAGACAGATTTGTTGATACAAGATGGCTATCCTGTTTGTCATTGCGAGGAGCGCAGCGACGTGGCAATCTCCGGCAATAGGTTTGTACGAACACGGTAGTTCTGCACGAGATTGCCACGCCTCGTTCCTCGGCTCGCAATGACATGGAAGGGAAACCCTCGCACTTTTCAATCCGCGCAGAGCACTTTACCTATTCACGATTCACGGATCGTACACCACCGAATTCTCTCAAAAAGGGATGAGCTTATGGCAAAAAAGAAAAAGGAACAGGATATTAAGAAGAACATTGACACGTCGCGGGTCGAGGGGCTGCGGGCGGAGGTGCTGGAGCAGCCGATCACCGACACGCTGACGGTCAACTATATGCCCTACGCGATGAGCGTCATCGTCTCCCGCGCCATTCCGGAGATCGACGGCTTCAAGCCCTCGCACCGGAAGCTGTTATACACAATGTATAAAATGGGGCTTCTGAACGGCGGCAGAACCAAATCCGCCAACATCGTCGGGCAGACGATGCGCTTAAATCCCCACGGCGACGCGGCGATCTATGAGACGATGGTCCGCCTGTCGCGGGGCAACGAGGCGCTGCTGACCCCCTTTGTCGATTCCAAGGGCAACTTCGGCAAGGTCTATTCCCGGGATATGGCTTACGCCGCTTCGCGTTATACCGAGGCGAAGTTAGAGCCGATCTGCGCCGAGATCTTCCGCGATATCGACGCGGAGACCGTCGATTTTGTGGACAACTATGACAGCACCATGAAGGAGCCGACCCTGCTGCCCACCTCCTTCCCGAACGTTCTCGCCTCGGCGAATATGGGCATTGCGGTCGGCATGGCGAGTAACATCTGCTCGTTTAACCTCCGCGAGGTCTGCAAGGCGACTGCCGCGTGGATCAAAAACCCTGACTGCGATCTGATGGAGTATATGCCCGCGCCCGACTTCTCCACGGGCGGTGAGATCCTCAACACACCGGAGGAGATCGCGGAGATCTACCGCACCGGTCGCGGCAGCATTCGTATCCGCGCCCGCTGGCGCTATGTCAAGGAGGGCAATCTCATCGAGATCTATGAGATCCCCTATTCCACGACGACGGAGGCGATCGTTGATAAGGTCTCTGAGCTGATCAAGACGGGCAAGATCCGCGAGATCAACGATATGCGCGACGAGACGGATCTGTCCGGCATGAAGCTGGCGATCGACCTCAAGCGCGGCGTGGATCCCGACAAGTTCATGCAGAAGCTCATGCGCGCGACGCCGCTGACGGATTCCTTCGGCTGCAACTTCAACCTGCTCATTGCTGGCATGCCGCGGGTGCTCGGCGTGCGGGAGATCATTGAGGAGTGGACCGCATGGCGCACCGAATGCGTCCGCCGCCGCGTCTACTACCAAAAGCAGAAAAAAGCCGATAAACTCCATCTGCTCAAGGGTCTGAAGCGCATCCTGCTCGATATTGACAAGGCGATCCGCATTATTCGCGAGACGGAATCTGACGCGGAGGTCGTGCCGAATTTAATGATCGGCTTCGGCATCGATGAGATTCAGGCGGAATTTGTCGCGGAGATCAAACTGCGCAACATCAATAAGGAATATATCCTCAAGCGGACGCAGGAAGTGGACAGCTTGGAGCGCGAGATCGCGGAGCTGGAGGAGCTGCTCAAGAGCGAGAAGAAGCTCCGCAATGTGATTATCAAGGAGCTGGATGCCGTCGCCGAGAAGTACGGCAAGGAGCGCAAAACCGGCATCGCTGCCGACTCCGACGAGGAGCCGCCCGAGGAGACAGAGGAGCTGCCCGATTATCCCGTGACAGTTTTCGTCTCCCGCGAGGGCTACTTCAAGAAGATCACGCCGCAGTCGCTCCGCATGTCCGGCGAGCAGCGCTTTAAGGAAGGCGACGGGCTGAAATACACCTGCGAGACGACGAACGCCGCCGAGCTGCTGGTCTTTACCGACAAATATCAGGTCTATAAAGCCCGCTGCGCCGATTTTGACGACAGCAAGGCGTCCGTTTTGGGAGATTACCTACCTGCGAAGTTAGGCTTTGACGAGGGCGAGAGCGTCATAGATGTCTGCTTCCCCGGCGATTATACGGGCTTTGTCCTTTTCGTTTATGAAAATGGTAAGGTCGCAAAGGTTGAACTGCCCGCCTACGCGACGAAATCCAACCGCCGCAAGCTGACAGGAGCCTATTCCGACAAGAGCCCCCTCAAAGCGGTCTTCCTGTGCAAGGAGGAAAAGCAGCTCGTCCTTTACTCTACCGAAGGGCGCGCACTGATCTTCTCGACCGCGCAGCTTTCTCCAAAGGCGACCCGCGCCACGCAGGGCGTCGCCGTCATGACGCTGAAGCGGAAAGCGGCCGTGCATCGAGCCGCGATTCTGGAGGACAGCGGCATCGTCAACGCCGCCCGCTACCGCACCCGTACCATCCCCGCCGCAGGTGCCTTGCTGAAGGAGGAGGACGCGGAGGAAAAACAGATCTTGATGGAGCTGTAAGCCAATGAAACAGACGAAAAAAGAAATGCTTCGCAACATTCTGATGATTTTTTTCGGCAGTACCCTATTCGCCCTCGGCTTTGACCTGTTTTTGGAGCCGAGCGGCATCAACTGCGGCGGCGTGTCCGGCATTGCTATGCTTATTGTCTATGCGACACAGTCCAAATGGCTGACCGTCGGTATCCTGAGCGCGATGATTAACATTCCGTTGTTCTTCTTCGGCTACCGGCAAATCGGGAAATACTTCTTCTTCGGCTCCATGTTCGGTATGCTGATCTCCTCCGTCGGGTTTGACCTGTTTGCAAAGATTTTGCCCGTCGTGCAGATGGATCCCCTCGTTGCCGCGATCTTCGGCGGCGTGGCGGTCGGTGCCGGACTTGGCGTGGTCTTCCTCGCGGGCGCGTCCACCGGCGGCACGGACATCGTGGCACGCCTGCTCAAGCTCAAATTCCGCAATTTCCCCATCGGCAAGATCATGCTCTGCATGGACCTTATGATCGCTGCCGCGACCGGTATCGTTTATCGGCAGTTTACCAATACCCTTTACAGTATAGTAACGCTTTACCTATCTTCTGTTGTGCTTGACAAGGTCGTTTACGGCTTTGATTACGCGAAGGTAGCCCTCATCATCTCCGACAAATTTGAGGAGATCGCTACCGCCATCGACGGCAAGCTCGACCGGGGCGTAACGCTGCTGCAGGGACAGGGGTTTTACAGGCGGAGCGATAAATATGTTTTGCTGAGTGCCGTGAAGAAAAAACAGCTTGCCCAGCTCAAGGAACTGGTCATGGGGATCGACCCGGAGGCGTTTATCATCCTGCAAGATGCCCAGCAGGTCCTCGGCGACGGCTTTAAACGCTATGATCGGTTTGAATTGTAATACTGATTCTTGACGATAAGACTTAATCCTGTAGGGCGGGGACATGTCCTGTTGGATCAGCGGCTCTGTCTGCGCGGGCGAAGCCCGCTTGCCAATCGCCTTGATCCTGCCACTCCTTCTTGCTCGCTTTCTCCGCCACAGGCGGCGCTCGCAAGCGTCCCCCCGCCGACCGCGAAGCGGCAGACGGTACAGACGAACAAATTTGTACGCAGTCGGTAGTTCCTGCACGAGATTGCCACGCCCCGGTGGGGTCTCGCAATGACATGATTGGCTGCCATCTTTGTCATTGCGAGGCGCAACGCGCCGTGGCAATCTCAGGCTGTCAATTCGTTCGCAGCCGGTAGTTCCTGCACCGGCTTATGACTGTCCCCGCCCTACAGGGAGATGGCGTGTTGAAATAATCAATGGGAGGTTGGCAATATGAAGCGTTTTACCGCGTTATTTCTTTTGCTCGGTCTGCTTTTTTCGCTGACCGCCTGCAACGGTGCGTGGATCAAGGACGAGTCCCTGACGGTGCGGGACCATGTGGAGCAGTCGATGCCGGAGCCTGCCCCGACGGAGGAGGAACAGCCGCCCGTCGTTACCGGCAGAAATGAGCTGCGCGGCGCCGTGCTTTCCTTCATCCGCGACTGGACGGAGCATGGCACGATCTTAGTGCGCAATTATGATGGCGATATTTCCGCCGATCTTGCCGAGACGGTGCGCTACGCCACCGAGGAGGAGCCCATCGGCGCTTTCGCCGTGGACTATGCCGACTATGAGCTGCGCGGGACGGCAAAGGAGGGCGAGATCTCCCTGCGCATCGTATTCCGCCGCAGCGCCGCCGAGGTGGACGCCATTGTGACCGTCAACGGCAACAACAGCGCCTTTCTGAAAATACAGCAGGCACTGGTCAATTATGACACCGCGCTTACGCTGCGTATCCGAAACTATGAGCCGACGGATTTTGCCGCTTACATCCGCAGCTACTGCATCGAGCATCCGGAGCTTGTCACGGCGCTGCCTGAGCTGTCCGCAGAGGTCTACCCGCTCGAGGGGGAGACGCGTATTTTGGAGCTGCGCTTTCTCTATCCCGCAGAACGGGAAACGCTTCGGCTTCTGCAAAGCAAGGTCACGACGACCCTTTCGTCCGCCTCAAGCTATGTTCGCACGGGCAAGGATGAAGCCTCCCGCGTTACGCTGCTGTTCCGCTTCCTGACGGAGCGCTTTGACTATACGATAACGCAAGAGGAACCGACCATGCCTGCCTACAGTCTGCTCTGTGAGAACGTGGCGCACAGCCTGTCCTTTGCCTCGGTGTTCTATTCCGAGTGCATTACGGCAAATTTGGACTGCCGCATTGTTACCGGAACCTTGGACGGCGCGGCACGGTACTGGAATCTGCTCTGCTTGGACGGGGACTACTACTATGTGGATCTAATGCGCTCCGTGGAACTGGAGGAGACGGAACTGCAGCTTCTGACGACGAAGGAGCTGACGGAAGCGGGCTATCTTTGGGATGTAAGTGCCTATCCCGCGACACCGGAGCCGGAGGAGCAGCCGCCGGAGGAACCCGCGAACGGTGGTGGTGCCGGAAACGGCGGAAATACCGGGAACGGCGAAAACGGCGGAGAAACCGAGATCCCCACAACGTCTACGGAATCGACGGAGCCGACCGACGAGCCTCCGACGGAACCGCCTATAGAATCCTCGTCGAGTGAGACAGAGGAGACAATGGAGACACCGTAATAGAAAGGAACTCCCCATCCGCTTACACGGTTGGAGAGTTCCTTCTTTTTCACATATAAGAAAAAACACGCCGAAGCGTGTTTTTTTGGAGCGGGTGACGAGGCTCGAACTCGCTACCTCCACCTTGGCAAGGTGGCGCTCTACCGGATGAGCTACACCCGCATATGGT
>CAMAEX010000041.1:0-10813 GCA_945832065.1 uncultured Clostridia bacterium
GACACCCTGCTCGGCAAAATAGCGGAAGGTCTTCGGCGCGTCGGGACGGATAAGATTGGTCAGATAGATCAGGGCAATCGGTGTAACCAATTCGCTTTCAAGCCTTGCATCAAATTCCGTTTCATAGGAGGCAAGCAAGAGAACACGGCAGCCGCGCGCGGACCACGGCTCTGCGGTTTCGCGGATCTGCTCGTAGCGAGTACCCATGACAAACTCCGGCGCGCCGATTACATAACGCCCCTTTTCTCCAAAATCAGCGCCGGAATACTTTGTCGCAGAGGAAAAGGCGATGCGTTTGACCGCGTGCCAATTGGATTCTCTGACGAACTGTGCTGCCATTGCGCGGGCAGTTTCATTATCCGGTTCTTCTCCGTAGTAAAAGGCGGCAAGAATATTCTCAATGTCTTCATAGGTAAAGCGGCTTGACTCCAGCGGATAGATGTCAGTGACCTCCATCTCCGGTTCGGTGATCGTACCCGTCTTATCCACGCACAACACATCAACATGTGCCAGCGTTTCAATGCAGTTCATATCCTGCACAAGAACGCGGCTTTTCGTGAGCTTCAGGCAGCTTACCGCAATGGCAACGCTTGTTAGGAGGTACAGACCTTCCGGGATCATGCCGATGAGCGCAGCGACCGTCGCCTCTACCGAGTCCCGCAGAGGCAGCGACTGCATCTGCCGAATAAAGAGAATGATGCCCATCGGAATCAGCGCGATACCGACGACAGTAATGAGCTTGGTTAGAGATCGCATCATCTCAGACTTGGTTGAGCGGACATCCCTGCGCGCTTCTGCCGCAAGCTTGGCGGCGTAGCTGTTCGCACCGACATGGGTCAACTGCGCGCGGCAGCGCCCGGAAATGACAAAGCTGCCCGATTTCAGCGTGTCTCCGACATTTTTAAGGATTGCGTCCGCCTCGCCCGTCAAAAGCGACTCGTTGACTTGAAGCTGCCCGTCGCGCACGATAGCATCGGCACAGATCTGGTCACCCGCAGCGAATTCGACGATATCGTCCCGCACGAGCTGGTCCGTCCGGACGGAAATGCGTTCACCCGAACGAATCGTCTTGAGCGTTCCGGCAGCAACGAGGGTCAGCTTATCAACGGCGCGTTTTGCGCGGATCTCCTGAAAAATGCCGATCACGGTATTTGCGATGGCGACCACTAAAAATGTGAGATTCTTAATGGAGCCGACCAGCAGCAGCGCCGCTGCCAGCACAATGAAAATCAGGTTAAAGAAAGTGAAAACCTTTTCTTTTACAATCTGATGCTCCGGCTTGGTATTCGACGCAGGGGTGATGTTGTGCAGACCGTTCTGCTGGCGCACACGCACCTCCTCTGGGGACAGCCCCTCGCGGAAGTCTGCGTTAATTACGGGAATATTACGATGGTGAGATATTTGCTGGACATTTCTTTTTTTCTGTTTCATGTTGATCTCCCGTACATTCGTAACTCATTTGGATTATAGCATAGGCGCGCAAAAAAATACACCCAAATATGTGAATTTTCTAAAAAATTCAATCCTTGCCGAAAGAATGCGGGAGCAGTGCAAAAAAATTTAAAAAATTCAAAAAAATACTTGATTTTCGGTGCCCGACATGGTAAAGTATATCAGTCTGCAAATGGGTGGTCCTCTGCGGCGCGGTCAACGCCGGAATGAACGCCTAATAAACAAGGAGGACAAAACTATGGATCTGATGAAGGCTCTGACCAGCCAGTACATGAAGGAAGAACTGCCGCAGATGAATGTCGGCGACACCGTTCGCGTTCATGTGAAAATCAAGGAAGGCGCTCGTGAGAGAGTGCAGGCATTCGAGGGAACCATCATTGCCCGCAAGCACGGCGGCATTGAGGAGTCCATTACCGTTCGCCGTCTGAGCTACGGCGTCGGCTGTGAGAAGGTTTTCCCCGTGCATTCCCCGAACATTGTGAAGGTTGAAACCGTCCGTCGCGGCAAGGTTCGCCGCGCGAAGCTGTACTACCTCCGCAACCGTCTCGGCAAGGCTGCAAAGGTCAAGGAGAGAGTCTAATTCAAAACAATTCCCCGTGTTTTCCAAAAGGAAAATGCGGGGTTTGTTTATTTACTGTCATGTAATTGATCGCCCGACGAAACGCCGAGCGATCAAATTCTGTTGATTATAGCGAGGGGAGCATCAAACACCGGTCATTGCTTCGAGAACGGTCCATTCCTCTTCGTCTATGCCCTTGTGGAGCGCAAGACCTTCATCAATGTCGATGTCGCACATTCTGCCGTCATTGATGCACACGACACGGTTCGTTCCGCCGGTTGCGAGAATGTCTACCGCACGATAGCCCATGCGTGTCGCCGTAACGCGGTCACGACCGGTGGGTGTGCCGCCGCGCTGGATATGACCGAGGACGGTCACACGCGGCTCGATACAGATTTCTTCTTTGATCTTTTTTGCGACCTCATAAGCGCTGCCCGCGCCCTCCGCCACGACGACCATATAATGTGTGAAGCCGTTCAGACGCGCGTTGCGAATCTTCTCAATGACCTCAGTCTGGAAGTTTTCCTGCTGCTCCGGCACAAGCACAGCAGTCGCGCCGACGGCAAGACCGACATACAGCGCCAGATGTCCCGCATTTCTGCCCATGACCTCCACAACGGAGCAGCGCTCATGTGACTGCATGGTGTCGCGCAGCTTATCTATGCATTCAATCGCGGTGTTTGCCGCCGTGTCAAAGCCGATGCAGTAATTCGTGCAGGCAATGTCGTTGTCGATCGTCCCGGGAATACCGACAACGGAAATGCCGTGCTGCGACAGCGCCAACGCGCCGCGGAAAGTGCCGTCGCCGCCGATGGCGACAATGCCGTCCAAACCGAGAAGCTTGCAGGTGTTTACGGCTTTTTGCTGCCCTTCGGGGGTTCGGAATTCTTCGCTGCGGGCAGTATAGAGGATCGTACCGCCGCGGTTGATGATGTGTGCAACGCTTTTTTCATCCAACCGAACGATATCGCCGTTGATCAGACCGTTCCAACCGCGGCGAATGCCGACAACCTCGATCCCGCGGAAAATCGCGCTGCGGACAACGGCGCGGACTGCCGCGTTCATGCCGGGCGCGTCGCCGCCGCTGGTGAGAACGCCGATTCTGCGCACTGCGTTATGTACTTGATTCATAATATCACCCTATTCTGCCGCATTCGGCAAATTTCAATTTTATTCTATCCGCTTTTTTTGAAAAAGTAAAGAGCAAAACCGTAGAAAATCGAAAAGGAATGTGCTATATTGTATGTGCAAATGCGTGAAGCTTACCAAGGAGGATATGAAGATGGATTTCAATGCAGAAACAGTGTGCCGTGATATCGTTGCGTGGATTCGTGATTGGTTCGCGAAAAACGGAAACGGCTGCAATGCCATTGTCGGTATTTCGGGCGGCAAGGACAGCTCCGTCGTCGCTGCGCTGTGCGTCGAGGCGTTGGGCAGGGAACGTGTCATCGGCGTGCTCATGCCGAACGGCGAGCAACACGATATAGATATGTCGCGCCTTTTGGTGGAGCATCTCGGTATCCGTCATTTTGTCATTAACATCAAAGAAGGCTATGACGGAATGCTCGGAGAGATCAAAGCACAGCTCGGCGAGGTTAGCCGTGACACGACGATCAACCTTGCTCCGCGTCTTCGGATGGCAGCGCTTTATGCGGTGGGACAGAGCAATAACGGCAGAGTCGCCAACACCTGCAACCTCTCGGAGGACTGGGTCGGCTATTCCACCCGTTACGGCGACAATGCAGGTGATTTCAGCCCGCTGTCCATGCTCTGCGTCCGCGAGGTCAAGGCAATCGGGCGCGTGCTGGGTCTGCCCGAGGTGCTGATCGAAAAGGTGCCGATTGACGGACTGTGCGGGCAGACAGACGAGGAAAAGCTCGGCTTTACCTATGAGACCCTCGATCACTATATCCGCGAGGGCATCTGCGATGACGAGACAACGAAGACACGCATTGACCGCCTGTACGCACTGAATCGCTTCAAGGTGCGGTATATGGATGTTTTTCCTTATAAAGCATGACATAGGGGCTTCGGTTTTCCGAAGCCCCTATCAATTTGTTAAAAATCTATATTGTTATGAAATCCTTTGCACTTTGGGGACATGTCCCCAAACTACTTGGTCTTTTTCGCACTTTGAACGAAGTTCCAGCTGTCGCGGCACATCTCTTCGAGGGTCATGTCCGCCGTCCAGCCGAAAAGCGTCTTTGCCTTTTCTGCATTTGCCCAGCAGCGGGCAAGATCGCCCTCGCGGCGGGGACCGATCACATATGGAACCTTTACGCCGGTCGAGCGCTCAAAGGCGTGGACAAGCTCCAAAACACTGACGCCGTTTCCGGTGCCGAGATTTACCGCCTCAATGCCCGTGTGCGCGACAGCGTAGTTGATCGCTTTTAGATGCCCTTTGGCAAGATCGACCACATGGAGATAGTCCCGCAGGCAGGTGCCGTCGGGCGTGTCGTAATCGTCTCCGAAGACGGTGAGCTGTGGGAGGACACCCGCTGCAACGCGTGCCACATAGGGCATGAGATTGTTCGGAATGCCGTTGGGATCATCGCCCAAAAGCCCGGAGGGGTGCGCGCCGATGGGATTGAAGTAACGAAGCAGAATCACGGAAAAGTCGGGATGCGCCGCTGTATAGTCTCTCAGAATCTGTTCAATCATCAGCTTGGTCCAGCCGTAGGGATTGGTCGCAATGTATGCGGGCATTGTCTCCTCATAAGGGACGGGATTCTCGGGACCGTAAACCGTCGCGGAAGAGGAGAATACCAAGCACTGACAGCCGAAGTCCTCCATCGTCTCCATAACAGACATCAGGGAATCCAGATTATTGCGGTAGTATTTCAACGGAATGTAACAGCTTTCACCGACTGCCTTGAAGCCCGCAAAGTGAATGACTGCATCGATGGTATGCGCAGAGAAGATGCTCCGCAGGAAGCTCTTATCGCATACATCGCCCTGATAAAAAACGGGCGCAACGCCGGTGATCTTTTGGATCTTTTCGGGTACATCTGCAGAGGCATTGGAGAGATCGTCCGCGATGATAACTTCAAAACCTGCTTGCAACAGCTCAACACAGGTATGGCTGCCGATAAATCCGGCGCCGCCGGTAACAAATACGGTCATTTTCTTTCCTCCTGAGCTTTTCTATGTAGGATCAATCGAACCAAGCGATTTCGGCACAATAACGATGCATGGTCTCATTATAACACTACCTCGCACAAAAATCAATTTGATTTTGTATCTGCATCGATCTGCGTCTCGAGAAAAGCACGCCGTGATCTCTCAAGGCGTGCTTTGCATTCGTTGAACACTGCGGTCAAGGTATCTTGTCAAAATACGGCGCTCCGCAGTCTGTGCGCATCTTAAAGCATTCTTAAAATCTCTTCCTTCGGGCGGACGCCGACGAGCTGGTTGGTGACCTTGCCGTTTTTCAGGACGATCAGCGTCGGGATGCTGACAATCCCAAACGCGGCGGCAAGCTCTGCCTGCTCGTCCACATTGACCTTGCCGACCTTGATGTCGGAGCGCTCTGCCGCGATTTCTTCGACCGTCGGCGCAATCATGCGGCACGGACCGCACCAGGTTGCCCAAAAGTCGAGCAGAACCGGCTTATCGCTCGCGACAACCTCCGTCTGATAGTTTTCCTTTGTGATATTGAGATACATAGTTTTACTCCTTCCGTTTCTTGTTTATGACGCTTCGGTAACGATTTCACCCTGCCAATCGAGGATGCCGCCAAATTCTACAACATTGGTATAACCGATCTTTACAAGTTTACTCGCTGCCTGCTTGCTGCGGTTTCCGCTGCGGCAATAGACAAGGATCAACTGCGCCTTGTCGGGCAGGGCGGAAAGCGTCTCGCTGCCAATCGTCTCGTTGGGGATGCAGATCGCGTTCGGTATATGCCCTGCGGCAAACTCCTCCTGCGTCCGAACATCCAAAATGATATATCCGCTTTCGCGCGTCATCCACGCCGCAGCCTCCTGCATCGTGATACAGCGATAGCCGTTGGCATCCGCCCGCTGCGCTGTGCAGCCGCTGAGGGTGAGCAACAGGAGCAGGGAAAAAAACAGCTTCCTCATGTAAGAACGCATGTGAAAACCTCCTCCTTTATTGGCTAGGTCTTATCATACCACAACGAAGCGTTTTTGTCTGCTTTAAACGAAAAATTTTTTAAAATTTTCGTAGCCGAAACGCCGCAGAGGCATGGGCAACGCTAATTACAAGGGAGTTCTATTTGAAAGCTATGATAGAGTAGAAAATTGCAAAGAATTGTGCTATGATAATGCCGCCGATAGGGAGCAATTGAAAACAGGACTTACGGCAAAGGAGAAGAAAACTATGAAATGGTTGATTGCGTCGGACATTCACGGTTCGGCATTCTATTGTGAAAAGCTGCTGGAAGCATACCGTAGGGAAGAGGCAGACAGGATGCTTTTGCTTGGGGACATTCTCTACCACGGACCCCGCAATGCGCTGCCGGAGGGCTACGCGCCGAAAAAGGTGATAGACCTGCTGAACGAACGAAAGAACGACATTATCTGCGTCCGCGGAAACTGCGATACAGAAGTGGATCAGATGGTGTTACAGTTTCCTATTTTGGCGGATTACGCCGTGCTGACCGCCGAACACCGCCTGATTTACGCGACCCACGGGCATGTTTATCACAACGATCATCTGCCTCCCCTTCACAAAGGAGATATCCTCCTGCACGGTCATACGCATATTCCTGCCTGTGAAGCATTCGAAACGCACCTGTACCTCAATCCCGGCTCCGTTTCGATCCCGAAGGAAGGCTCTCCCCACAGTTATATGACGTTCGACGAGAGAAGCTTTGCTTGGAAAAATTTGAACGGAGAAGCCTATCGGGAGTATAACCTGACGGAACAAAAATGAGTTTGAAACTGTCAGTAGTGCCTGCACAGGTATGCCGCGCACTACAGAGCGTGGCATCGGTCCCATCCCTTTGACACACGAGATTGCCACGGCGCAAGCGCCTCGCAATGACAAATCAGGCAACCTTTCCATGTCATTGCGAGGAGCGCAGCGATGTGGCAATCTTTTGCACACACTCATAAAAAAGCCGTACCCTTGTAGGGGGGGACGTGTCTCTTTTGACCCCGTAAGCGGCAGACGGTACAGAAGAACAAATTTGTACGCAATCGATAGTTCCTACACGCGGCGGGGACATGTCCCCGCCCTACAGAGGGTTTCGGGAAACCTGCATTGTTTATGAGACTGTTTTTAAGCTCTGCATCCATTTTTTCTTTCGGAAAACCGCAACAGAGATCGCAAAGCGGACGCATTCCTCCAACGAGAGAAGGAAATATACATAGGGAATCGACAGATGCAGGGCAAACGCGGTGATGCAGCCCAGTGGGACACCGACGCCCCATGTGCCGATCATGTCGATCACCATTACATAGGAGGTCTTACCGCCGCTTCGAATGATGCCGCCGCCCAAGATCATGTTTGCGACCTTAAAAGGCGCGATCAGGGCATACGCCATCAGGATCTGACGGGTCAGCGCCCTTACAGCAGGCTCCACCTGAAAGATCTTGACATAATGACCCGCCGTCACAACGATCAGAACGGATAGCGCGAGGGAGCCGACAAAGCCGTATCGGATCAGTTTTTTCGAGGAAGCATATGCGTCATCATATTCCTTTGCACCGAGTTTTTTTCCAATAATCACGCCTGCTGCCTGCGACAGTCCGCACAGTGCGCCGATCATAAGACCCTGTATCGGATTGATTAAGGTCATAGCGGCGCTCGCATCCGTTCCGATGTGTCCGTAAATCGCCGCGTAGATATTCTCGCCGAGACTCCACAAAAACTCGCAAATCAAAATCGGAAGCAGCATTGCACCGTATTGCTTCCAGTCAAATTTCGAAGCAGCTTCTCCATCGGGAACCTTTGCAAGAAAACTCCTGTGCTTCCACAGCATCACCAGCATGATGCCGAAATTTACAAGCTGGGAGATCAGGGTCGCTATGGCTGCGCCTTCCGCACCCATAGGGGCAAAGCCAAGTTTTCCGAAGATCAGCAAGTAATTCAGTCCCGTGTTCAATACTGCCGCTGCAATTCCGGCGTATAACGGCAGATGCGCTTTTTCCATGCAGCGGAAGACAGTAGATAATAATGTCGCGCCTGCCATCGGCAGGAAGGTCCATGCGATGAGCTTTAGGTACGCCGCAGAAACCGGAATTGTCAGCGGATCCTTTGTATACATGCCGATAATGGTTTGCGGGAGGCAAACGCTGACGCCGGTAAATACTGCCGCAAGCCCCAGCGCGAACAGCAAATTCACATAAAAATTCCTTCTGAGTTCTTTACGGTTGTTCTGCCCCAAATATTGCGAGAGCATGATGCCTGCAACGGTGCCGATGGCAGCAACGATGACGGAATAGATGGAAGAGAATTTGCCGGCAAACCCGACGCCTGCCACACTGATGCTGCCGAGCTGACCGATCATGATTTGATCTACAATGCTGAAGGACGCCTGCAGCATGGACTGCAGCGCGACCGGTATCGCAATTTTGCAGACGGTTTTCAAAAACGAGTGCTCTTGTTTCATATCTTTTCCTCCTGAGCGAGCATGCATCTATTCTATATGCATGCTCTGCAAAGGTCAAAGGTTAAACGCGTAACCAATGCCAAAAAACACAGGCTGCATTTGTATATAACGCACAAATACAGCCTATATTTACACTTTCGGCTTCCCGGTGCTTTCCCGCTCGACGAGTTTGACCGGAAGTTGCGTCGTAGTACTTACGCTTTTCTGTTCTTTCATCTCAAGTATTTTTCGAATTGCAATTTCGGCACGCTGCGCGCCGTCTTGTCTGACGGAGGTCAAGGTCGGCACCACCTGTTCGCAGGACGGCGTGTCATCAAATCCGGCAACGGAAATATTCTTGGGGATCGAGAAGCCTTGCTCGGTCAGGAAACGGATCAGGTCGATGGCATAATAATCCGACACGGCAAAGACCGCCGTAGCGTGACGGAATTGCTCCATTTGCTCCCGATAGAATTCTCTGCGCTCCGTTTTTTTCATGGGGACAAGAAGCAGCTCCGTGTTTTTATGTCCGAATGCTGCACAAAAGCCGTCATAACGCTCCTTGTCTACGCAAATATTGTTATCGGCAATGCACAGCGCACGCCCGTGCCCGAGCTTTCGGAAAAATTCGCCGACCTGATAGCCGCCGTCATAGTTATCAATGGTGATATTAAAAATTCGATCCGGCTTTTCGCAGTAACCGTCATAGACAACAAAGGGAATTCGCATATGATTTCTTAAATACAT
Organism: uncultured Clostridia bacterium; assembly: GCA_945832065.1. Classification (GTDB taxonomy): domain Bacteria; phylum Bacillota; class Clostridia; order Oscillospirales; family Oscillospiraceae; genus JAZOXB01. The sequence continues at coordinate 9,315 of CAMAEX010000041.1, forward strand.
ATAATCCTGATCGCAAAAGCCGATAATTACAAGTCCCTCCATATTCCACATGGAGGCAAATTTGATGATCTCCTCAATATCCGTAAGCTTTTTCACCATCATGAACATCCCGTTTCGCTCAATCTCTGTGGATAAATGGTTGAGAGACGAAGCGATAAACGCGTCCTCCAAGGTATGCCCCTCATATTTTTCATGGTCATTGACCACAACCCCGATAATCTTCGAGGAATTCTGCGCAAGCAAAATGCCTGCCATACTCGGAATATACCGCCGCTCTTCCAACGCTGCCTGCACCCGTTTTATCGTTTCGTCGGATACCTTCTTTGTTTTCCCGTGCAAAACATTGGATACCGTGGCTGTGCTTAAGCCCAATTCCTCCGCAATATCGCTGATCCTGACACGATGCTCTTCCATGCTGCCTCCATGTTCTCGGCGCTCCTGCCTGTGGTGTTTTTATCATAGCATATTATTTTGATTTTGTCAGCGGTCTTTTCAACCATGCGTTGTTCCTGCCTATCTTAGCTGTCGATTGCGTGAAAAGCAGAGGAATGCTACAATAGAGGCACATAGAAAAGGAGTGTTTCAAATGGAAAACAATATGAGCAATCAGATCCGCACCCAACGGCTGCGCTGCAACATGACGCAGGAGAAGCTTGCCGAGGCACTTCATGTGACGGCGCAGGCGGTGAGCAAATGGGAAAACGGCGCGAGCTACCCCGATATTTCGCTGCTTCCCGAGCTTTCCGCAGCGCTTGGCGTAACTGTGGACGAGCTGTTTGCGTCGAGCTTTGACACGCATTTGCGTCGCATTGAGCGAATGCTGGAAAATGAGCCGCATTTGCCTGCCGAATCCTACGACTATGCAGAACGACAGTTAAAGGAGGGCTGCCTCGAAACGGAGCATCGCGGGAAATGCCTGACCATGCTCGCGGAACTGAACAATCACCGCGCGCAGATGTACCGCGACTATGCTGCTGAATATGCGAAACAGGCACTGGAACTTGAGCCGGAGAAGCACGATAATCACGCCGCGTTCTGTGAGGCTGCCGGCGGCGTATTCATGGACTGGTGTATCACAAATCACACGAAAATCATTGACTACTATAAGGAGTATGTAAAAAAGCAGCCGCATGACCGCGCCGGATATCTGTGGCTGATGGACAATCTGATCGCTGACGGGCGCTTAGAAGAGGCGAGGGAAGCGCTCGAGAAGATGCGCGAGGTCAAGGAAACCTATCATTATCTTCTGTACAAGGGTTGGATCTTACGCTATGCGAAAGGGTGGGATGCAGCGGATGCTTGCTGGAATCAGATGGTCACGGACTATCCTGACGACTGGCATGTGTGGTTCAGCCGCGCCGATACCTATGCCAAGCGCGCACAATACGACAAGGCGATTGCGGACTATCAAAAGTCAGCCATGTTACAGGAGAAGCCGCGTTACACGGACTGCTACGATTCCATTGCACAGCTCTGCATTTTGCAAGGGAACTACACTG
>CAMAEX010000042.1:0-10674 GCA_945832065.1 uncultured Clostridia bacterium
GGCTTTTTTGTTATGAAAACAATTCCCCCAAAAGGGCGCAACAAAGCTCCCACCTTACGGCAGGCCACTTGCACTATGAAATAGCGCGCTCAGGCGGAACTTGGAATAGGATCAGGTTCCCAGCCAAGTGCTTTCAATCGTTTCAGATAACTGTTTATCTTCCTGTCACGGTTAAAGGAATCATAGTAATCAGCGCCGAGATCGCGGAATGCCACCTTTTTGCTGAGAATGTGGTATATGGCAATAAGCATGGAGTGCGCCACCGCGAGTGTCGCACGATTCTTCCCACGTCTGGCCGTAATTCTCTGGTACTGTGCTGAGAAATAAGAGCTTTTGACAGTTTTTGCCGACTTCGCACACTGTGTCAAAATCGTTTTGAGGGCCTTATTGCCCTTCGTTGTCTTTCCGTGTTTTCGCCTGCCTGCACTCTGGTAATTGCCAGGGCAGATGCCAGCCCAGGAACAAAGATGGGCGGCACTGGGGAAGCGACTCATGTCAATACCAATCTCTGCAAGAATCACTTCTGCACTTCGTCTGGCGATGCCGGGAATTTCGTCTATCGCTTCAATTGCCGCTTCATATTCCGCCATGTAAGCCTGAACTAGCTTATCCAGTTCACCGATCCGGCGGTTCAGATCGTCGATATGATCGATGATCTGTGCCAGCAACTTCCTCTGCAGCGGTGTAGTAATTCCGTCGATTGAAGCAACGATTTGATCCAGCTTTGAGCGCATCCGTCCGTGAATCAGCCTGGAGACCTCATCACTGTCTGGAATGTCATTGTCAATGATCCGCTGTAAAAGCTTACGGGCACTCTTTCCGGTAATGTCCTTCACTACAGAGTCCAGCTTAATATTTGCGCCCTCCAAAATCTTTTGCAGACGATTGACTTCACGACAACGTTCCTCCGTCAGGCTTTTGCGATAACGCGTAATTTCTCGTAGCTCACGCTGTTCCCGGCTGGGAATATAGCTGGCTCTCAGCAGACCATGGCGAAGCAGATCCGCGATCCATTCTGCATCTTTCACATCTGTCTTGCGTCCCGGTAATGCCTTCATATGCGCAGCGTTGACAATCATTGCATCCAAGTCCATTAACTCAAACAGATTGTACAGTGGTTTCCAAAATACGCCTGTGCTTTCCATGGCAATCATCTCACAGCCTGATTCTATGAGCCAATTTGCCAAAGTCTTGATTTCGCTGGTGGTCGTGCCGAATTCTCGCAGTTCCTGCTCTCCGCCGTTAATCAGGCAGGCTACGATAACCTTCTTATGCACATCAATCCCACAACAACACCGATAGACAACTTCCATATCCCAACGCTCCCTATAAAAGTTGTCACGGCGTGCTCTCCTAAAAGCAAATTATTTTGCTATACGTCCTTGATGCCATACGGCTGGGACAATTTGTGGTTCAACAGGAGAGCAAAACCAGTTTCATGCGCGCGCTCGTAGCGGCAAAAAAAGCCGATCTTGTGCCGTGCACCAATATTTTAACAGACGCAGCGCTACATTGCACTTCGTTTTCATTCATCGTGGTGCAAGCGTGTAATGCTGCATGAAGTTTCATGCCCGGATTATGGAGGAATTATGAGAATCAGAGATTTCAAATACACACCGGAGGATGTAGACTGCCGGTACTGCACGAAGTTCATTCGAGGGCGCTGCAGAGCGAATGGGTGTCCCTGGTTGAACGAACGCATTGAGGCCGGTGTCATTGGATACACCGAAGCACTCGATGAAACATTTTTGGAGTTTGCACCCCTGCGCCGAAGAGTAAAACTGGTATCTGCCTGCTCACACAGCTTCTGGAAAGATGAGCAGCACTGGCAACGCTTCGCAGCTGCTCAAGCCATCTTCGGTATTTATCGAAAGCGCAACACTCCTGCATACTACGCTGCCCTTTACATTCTCACTTCCGATGACTCGCTTTTCAGGCGGACGGCTGATTGCGTCAGGAAGAAGAAAATCGACTTTCGATTCGCAAATGTTCGGAATATGACAGTAAGCCAGTATGCGCTTTATAAGACAGCCAAAAGTCTTTACAACGAGTCCAGCGAGGTCAGTATAACAGGAAGCGATCACATATAAAAAATATAGCAGACGCAAACCGACTTGTAAAGCACGTCCGCCGCGCCCGCCGGGCGGTTTTCTGCCGGAAACATGTATTTATAAAAAAACAAATTGACAAGAGGCGCAGAAATGTTTATATTTATTGCATAAAAATGATGCGTTTAATTTTTTTGAACATAACTTGTATACAGGTGAAATACAGGCGGGATACCGAGGAAGGAGCTGAGCATCTGTGCCGATTTTGCTGGAGGAGGATCTGAAGCGACCGCTGCCAAAAATGATAACGGTCCGTCAACAGTTCAACGAGGAGCATTTGGAGGATGACGAGGTAAAGAACGTTGTCCGCGGGCAGCTAAAGCAAGACGGGATCCGCACGCTGGTCAAGCCCGGCATGCGCATTGCCGTCGCCGTTGGCAGCCGCGGTATCCGCAATCTGTATGCCATTGTTGAAAGCGTGATCGAAACGCTCAAGGAAATGGGTGCGGCGCCGTTTATTGTCTCTGCCATGGGGAGCCATGGCAACGGAACGGAGGAAGGGCAGCGCGAAGTTCTCGCCGGCTACGGCATCACGGAGAAAAACCTCGGCGTTCCCGTTGTCACAACGGTGGATACCGTGCATTTGGGCAGCTGCGCCAACGGCCGCCCGATCTGGTTTGACCGCGCGGCGTATGAAGCGGATCTGATCGTTCCCGTTAACCGCGTAAAGCTCCATACCGACTTTGTCGGTCCGCTGCAAAGCGGTCTTTGCAAGATGCTGGTGATCGGTCTCGGCAACCACAAGGGCTGCTCCGCCGTCCATGAGGAATCGCCCGAGACCTTTGCACAGGTCATCGAAGAAACGGCGTCCGTTATTCTTGAAAAGGCTCCCGTCGGCTTCGGTGTTGCCATCCTTGAAAACGCCTATGACCGCACCTATGCGATCGAGGCAGTGCCGGCACAGAACCTGATCGAACGGGAAAAGGAACTGGTGCAGATCGCAAAGGGCAATATGCCGTACATTATGCTTCCCGAAGCGGACGTTATCGTCTGCGAAGCGATCGGCAAGGACATTTCCGGTGCGGGTTTTGACCCCAATATTCTCGGCCGCAGCTCCGTGCTCAAGACCTTTGTGCTGCATATTCCCAGGTACCAGCGTCTGGTGCTGCTTGACGTGAGCGAGGCGAGCCACGGCAACGGCATCGGCGTGGGACTGTTTGACGTCATCACCAAAAAGGTTGCCGATCAGCTGGATCTTGAGGCCATGTATGCCAATGCGATCGCCTGCAACTGCCTGGGCGACGCCAGCATTCCCTGCACGGTGGAGGATGAGGACACGGCGATCCGTGTGGCGCTCAAGTGCTGCCGCAACGTAAACCGTGACGATCCCAAGATCATCAGGATCAAAAACACGCTCCACCTGGAATACATCGAGGTTTCCCCGGCTCTGCTGGATGATGTGAAGAACAATCCGAGACTTGAAATTGTCGGAGAATAACGAAGAGGGAAAACGATACGCTGTTATCTTTCCATATAGTTTCCGCAAAATACCTTTCAAAGGAGGAAAACAATCCCATGATCCTGACTGACGAACAAAAAGCGATGCTGGATGGCAAGTACGGTGAAGGTGCTGCCTATGCGATGAAAATACAGGTCGGTATTGGCGAGTGCTTCGATGCCCCCCGTATGGTGCCCATCAAGCGTGCCCACGTTGCGCTGAGCAATCAGGCGGGCGATTTGTGGTTCGCTGAAAAGCTGGTGGCTGCCGGCGCCAAGTGCCGCGTGTCCCCCACGGTCAACCCAGGCTTCTGCCTTGGTCATTTCACCGGCGAATGCAAGCACCCCGTTGACAAGGAAGACGCAGAGCACATGCAGCGCACGGACAATGCCTACCGCGCGCTCGGCGCGGTCCTCAGCTACAACTGCACGCCTTACATTGCGACGAACGTCCCCAATTTCGGCGAGGTCTGCGCATTCTCCGAGTCCAGCGCCACACCGTATGTGAACGCCGTTTGGGGCGCCCGCTCCAACCGCGAAAGCGCCAACAGCGCGCTGTGCGCCGCCATTACCGGCTGCGTGCCCGAATACGGTCTGCTGCTGGATGAAAACCGCAGGGGCGACATCGTTGTCCGTGTGGAAGCAAACATGAAGAGCGACTATGAGTATCACCTGCTGGGCATGATGGGCGACAAGATCGGCGAAGGCATCCCCGTGTTTATGGGTCTGCCCAAGGTCATCACGCCCGAAGCGCTGCGCAACCTCGGCGCGCAGCTCAACACCTCCGGCGCTTACGGTATGTATCATATCGTCGGCTTTACGCCCGAAGCGCCCACGCTGGAAGCGGCGCTCGGCGGCAGGAAGCCCAAACGCGAGGTCGTCATCACCGATAAGGATCTCAAGGACTTTGAAGAGAAGTTCAGCGACGAGTCCAACAACGGCAAGGTCGATTTTGCCATGTTCGGCTGCCCGCACTTCACGCTTGAAGAAGCGCAGTATATTGCAAGACACATCGAAGGCAAGAAGCTGGCGATCCCCATGTATATCCTTGTTTCCAGCCACGCCGAACAGATGGCGGAGCGCATGGGCATCACCGAGATCCTCAGCGCTGCCGGCGCGGAGATCATCGGCGACACCTGCCCCGACCAGCCGTGCTGGCACTATCTCAAGGGCAAGGTCGGCATCACCGAGTCCCCGAAGTGCGCGTACTATCCGCGCCGCCGCGGTATCCACTTTATGATCCGCGACCTCGACACCTGCATTGAGGCCGCCCTGACTGGAGAGGTGAAGTAAGATGGCGAAGAGATTTGCATGTCATAAGATTTCCGAGGGCAAGGCTTCCGCACCTGCCATTATTTCCAAGGACCGCATCATGTTCTATCAGGTTCGTCCCGAAGACGGCATGATGGAAGAGAAGAACCATCATCTGGAAGGGCGCATCATCGCGAAGAAGGTGCTGCTGTTCCCGGGCGGCAAGGGCAGCTCCGTTGTTCAGCAGGACGGTCTGTATCACCTTGACCGTTTCCACAACATGCCCGCCGCGCTGATCGTGCAGGATCCTGACCCCGTTCTGGTCGCCGGTGCGATCATCATGCAGATCCCCATGGTCGACCGCCTCAGCGAAGAGTTTTATGCCGCGGTTAAGGACGACGATACCCTTTTCGTCAACGCGGACGAGGGCTATGTCGAGATCATGGACTGATCCCCGGAAAGCCGCATGAAAAAGGGAACATGCTTCCCACAAAAATTTGTCCGTTTGCTGACACATGTCAGTGAATCATAGGAACTCACGTAATAAAAAAGGAGGAAACAAATATGAAAAAAGCATTATCTCTCATTCTCGCACTGGTCATGATCCTTGCACTGACCGCGTGCGGCAGCAAGACCCCCGCCGATGACGGCGCCGGTGACGCCGCCGACGGCGATGCCGCTGTGACCACAACCGTTCTCAAGATCGGTCACGTGGAAGCCGAAGACCGCTCCGTCCACAGAGCGCTCCTCACCTTCAAGGACGAGCTTGAAGCCAAGACCGAGGGCCGCATCGAAGTCCAGATCTTCCCGAATGCCGAGCTTGGTGGCGACGAGGAGCTGTGCGAAGCAGTGGCAATGGGCACCATTCAGATGGCGCTGCCCTCCACCTCCGTTCTGACCGCTTACAACGAGCGCATCGGCGTGCTTGATATGCCGTACCTCTTCAACGATGCGCAGGCTGCCTTCGACGCGCTTGACGGCGCGCTCGGCGAGCAGATCGACGAGTGGATCGCCGGCAACGGCTTCGTCTCCCTCGGCTACATCTACAACGGTCCGCGCAGCACCACCAACAATGTCCGTCCCATCTATACTCCCGATGATCTCGCCGGTCTGAAGATGCGTGTTATGAGCTCCCCCGTTTTCATCACCATGTATGAGACCCTGGGCGCCAACGCCACCCCGATGAGCTTCTCTGAGCTTTACACCGGTCTGCAGCAGAACGTTGTCGACGGTCAGGAGAATCCCCCCACGCTGATCTACGCCTCCGGCTTCCAGCAGGTCCAGAAGTACCTGACCATGGATGCCCACGTTCATAACTTCCTTCCCATCCTCACCAACGAAGCCTGGCTCAACAGCCTCAGCGAAGCTGATCAGGCTGCTCTGAAGGAATGCTGCGCCAACTTTGTCAAGCTTCAGCGCGAGACGGAGCTTTCCGACAATGAAGACATCGTTGCCAAGCTCGAAGCGGAAGGCATGGAGGTCAACTACCTCACGGATGAGCAGTATCAGCTCTTCGTCGATAAGGTCCAGCCCATGTACGATCAGTATAAGGCCGAGTGGGGCACCGAGATCTTTGATCTTGCCACTTCCTTCAACAAGTAATTTCCGAACAACACACCTGAATACAGCGGGGCGGACGAAGGTTCGCCCGCCCCGCATTCTCCCCGAAAGGAGCTGATTGTCCTTGAAGCAGGACAGCTTTTTTAAAAAGATCGTTTACGGTTATGACAAGCTGGAGGAGTATCTGCTCTGCGCCAGTCTTGTTGTGACCACGCTTATTATTTTTGCGCAGATCATTATGCGTTCAGTTTTCAACAGCTCTCTTACCTGGAGTGAGGAGCTTACCCGCTATATCTTTATTTGGCAGATCTGGCTCGGTGTCAGTATCGCGCAGAAAGAAAAACAGCACATTAAGGTGGAGCTGTTATTCTCCTTTATTAAAAATGAAAAATTCAAAGATGTTGTTGACATCATCGCCACGTTGATCATGATCGCCTTCAATGTCTTTTTGGTTATCAAAGGCAGCGAGCTTGTCGGACAAATGATCGTACGGCACAATCTCTCCGGCGCAATGCGTCTGCCGATGTACATCGTCTATCTTGTTTTGCCGCTGTCCGCTGGGATTCTGAGCCTGCGGTTGGCGGGTCAGCTCGTCAGCGATATGAAGGATCTGTTTTCCGGGAAAGGAGTGGAAGAATAAATGCAGGCAACCGTTCTTTTTGTAAGCTTTTTCCTTCTGCTGCTCCTGACCGTTCCCATTGGCTATTCGATCGGTATCGCGACTTTGATCGCGCTGGTGTTTGCCGGCGACGGTACCATTCCTCTGCTGATGATCTGCCAGAAGGCCGTCACCGGCTGCGACTCTTTCCCCCTGATGGCGGTTCCGTTCTTCATGCTTGCCGGCAACCTGATGAGCGGCGGCGGTATCGCCAAGCGCATTCTCGACTTTTTTGATACGTTTATGGGCTTTATCATCGGCGGTCTGAGCATGGTCACGACCATCACCTGCATGTTCTTTGCGGCGATCTCCGGCTCTGCCATGGCGACCACCTCTGCGGTCGGCTCCTTCATGATCCCCGCGATGAAGGAACACGGCTACGATGAAGGCTTCAGCGCAGGTATCTGCGCCGCTGCCGGCACCATCGGCGTCATCATTCCGCCGAGCGTTCCTTTCGTGATTTACGGTGTTGCCACCGGCACCTCCATTACCGACCTTTTTAAGGCCGGCTTCCTGCCCGGTATTGCCATGGGTATTGCGCTGATGATCGTCTGCTTTTTCATCAGCAAGAAGGAAGGCTTCAAGGGCGAGACCAAGGAGTTCAGCCTTAAGGCCGTCTGGGTCAGCTTCAAGGAAGCGTTCTGGGCGCTGCTCTCCCCGGTCATCATCCTCGGTGGCATTTATTCCGGCTATTTCACCCCGACGGAGGCTGCCGTCATCAGTGTGGTGTATTCCTACATCGTCGGCCGCTTCGTCTATCATGAGCTGGACCGCAAGGGCGCGTATAAGGCGCTGCACGACACCATCGTAGTCAACGGCGCGACGACCTTCATGGTCGGTCTTTCCTCCGCCTTTGCCGCGTATCTGAGCCTTGCCGGCATTCCGCGTCAGCTGGCAGCCGCCATGCTTCAGATCACGGACAACAAGATCCTGCTCTTTATCATCATCAATGTCTTCCTGCTGGTGGTCGGCTGCCTGGTGGATAATATCCCCGCAACGATCATCCTTGCGCCGATCCTGCTGCCGGTCGTCAAGTCCCTGGGCATGAGCCCGGTCACCTTCGGTATCATGCTGACCATGAACCTTGCCATCGGCTTCTGCACGCCGCCCTACGGCATCGACCTGTTCGTTGCCTCCGCCATTTCCGGCGTGTCGATTGGCAAGATGATGAAGTACATGTTCTGGTTTATCTTCGCACTCCTGATCGTTCTTGCACTGGTCACCTACTGGCCCGCGTTTACCATGTTCGCTTTGGCATAACACCAACGGAACAAGAAGAAGCCGCCGATTCCGCGCAGGCGGGATCGGCGGCTTTTTTGATCAGATTTGGGATAAGACCGGTTTTTGCGTCACGTGATGGTCAAAAAGCTCGACGCCCACTTGAGATGCTCGTCGAGGGCGGCGCAAAAAGTGCCGGTATCCCGCTTGCGGATCAGGGACAGCAGGTGAATGTGCTGCAGGGTGCTTTCGTGCAGATCGTTGAGCGCCTCCGCCGAAAGGGACAGATAACGCTTCATGTTTGCCATGTTGCTGTGCATGATGTTCTTGATATAGGTGTTTTGGCAGCGGTCCACGATCAGCTCATGAAGCTCCCAGTCCAGCGAGGAAAAAAGCGCCAGGTCCGGATCGGACGAGGACTGCACGGTGTCCAGAAGCGACTGAAAGCGGATCTCAAAATCGCTGATCTCCTCATCGGTAATATGAAAAATGGAGGTTTTCGCCGCCTGAACCTCCAAAAGGCAGCGCACCTCATACAAATCTTCGATATCTTTGGATGAAAGCGGTCTGACATAGGCGCCGATCCCGCTGCGGATATCCAGCCAGCCCTCGCTCTCGAGGGCGCGCATCGCTTCGCGCACCGGGGTGCGGCTCATGCCGAGCTGCTGGGCAAGCGCGTTTTCACTCAGCAGGGTCCCTGCGGTGATCGTGCCGTCGCAAATGGCGTTTTTGATTTCATCGTATGCTTTTTCCGAGAGAGTCGCTTTGCGCTGAGAAACTATCATGTCAAGCAGCTTCTTTCTGATTTTTATACCAATATACCATAAAACCCCGTGTGGAGCAACGAGTTTTTTGGATGGTCCCAAGGAAAATAACGGGGAAGCGTTTGGGAGGAAACTATGGAACGAACCGCACCGCTCTTTTGGATCGTTGATGACGAATGGGAAGAACACGACCTGGAAACCGGCATGCTGAAAAAGGCCGTGCCGTCCTGCGAGATCCGCCTGACAAAAGATCACTTTTCAGAGGACCTGGAGACATTCGGAAAGGATGCCGACCTGCTCCTGACGCAGATCAGCTATCCCATCACGGAAACGGTGCTGCGCAGGCTCAAGCGCTGCCGCGGCATTGCCGTTTTCGGCAGCGGATACAACAATGTGGATGTGAAAACGGCGCGGGAGCTCGGTATTCCCGTGACAAATGTGAACGGCTACTGCACGGAAGATCTGGCGGATTATGTTCTGGCGGCGATTTTGCACTGCAACAAGCGGCTGGTCGCGTTTGCCGCGAACATCGGCTCCGGAGAATGGGGCGCAAACGCAATCCACACTCCCATTCACCGGGTGAACACGCAGTCGCTGCTGCTGCTCGGCTTTGGCCGTATCGGCTCCGTCGTTGCCAAAAAGGCGCACGCGATCGGCATGCATGTCATGGTGTACGACCCGTTTCTGCCCGCGGAGAAGATACGCAGCGGCGGATACGAGCCGGTTTCCGTGGAGGAGGGGCTCGGCAGGGCGGACTATGTGTCGGTGCACATGCCGCTGACGAAGGAGAATCAGGGCATCATAAACCGAAGCATTTTTGAAAAAATGAAGCCCTCCGCGGTTTTCATCAATGTTGCGCGCGGCGGTCTTGTCAACGAAAACGACCTTGCAGAAGCGCTTGGAGCAAACAGGATCGGCGGCGCGGTGCTGGATGTCGTCGCCGAAGAGCCGATCGCGCGGGACAACCCACTGCTTCGCGCGCCGAACTGCCTGCTGACCCCGCATATCTCCTACGCTTCGGAGGAATCCACGCGGGAGCTGCGCTCGCGCGCGGTCGAAAATGCGCTGGCGATGTACCGCGGAGAGCAGCCGCGCGATCCCGTGCGCTGAGCCCTGCAAAGAAATAACGATACTGCCACCGGGTAGTGCAATGTGAAAGCATTTGCAGACACACCATTAGGTCTTTGAAGGTGTGTTGCAAATGCTTTTTGCAAAGGAGAAAAAACATGAAGAAAGCTCTGACGCCTTTTCAAAGTCTGACGCGGTTTGAAAAAGGTCTGTATATCGCATCGCTGGTCACGCTCAGCGCCGCGTTTTTGCTTTCGCGTTCCAACGACATTCTGACGCTGATCGCCTCGCTGATCGGAGCGACCGCACTGATCTTCGTGGCAAAGGGATATGTGCTCGGGCAGATCCTGACCGTCGTTTTTTCACTGTTCTATGGAGTGATCTCGTTTTATTTCCACTACTACGGCGAAATGATCACCTATCTCGGCATGACCTCTCCGATCGCGGCTTTGGCAGTGATCTCCTGGCTGCGCCATCCCTATGAGGAGACGGCGGAAGTGGAAGTGAGCCGAATGACAAAACGGCAGATCGCCGCCATGCTCGGCTCGGCGGCTGCTGTGACCGTAATATTCTATTTTATCCTCAAGGCGTTGGGGAACGCAAATCTGGC
>CAMAEX010000043.1:0-10649 GCA_945832065.1 uncultured Clostridia bacterium
ACTATACGGAGAATTATGATTTCCCGGAACGCCCGCTGCAGCCGCGACCGAGCGCAGCAGAGCGTCCGATACGGCAGACTTATACACCGAAAAAGAAGAAAAAGCACCGTTTTCTGCGCTTTGTCGGCATATTTGCTTTGATCGTTGTGCTGCTGCTCGGAGGAATGCTTGCCGTAGCACTGTTTCTCCCCAAAGAACCGATGGCGGAGAATGACCGCGTACGGAAGGAGGATTGCTGTACGATCCTGCTTGCTGGGACGGACGAATCGGGCGACCGCACGGATACGATCATGCTGCTCAATATCGACCGCGGTCAAAAACGCATGAGTCTGATGAGCATCCCGCGCGACACGAAGGTAAACTCCACCTATACGCCCCATAAGATCAACAGCGCTTACGGCGTCAACGGAAAGGGCGAGGAGGGTATGGACAGTCTGATGGACTATGTCTCCGAGTGTGTCGGCTTCCGTCCTGACGGCTATATGCTTGTGGAGCTGGATGTGTTTATTGAGCTGGTAGAATTGTTCGGCGGTGTGGAATTCGATGTCCCGATGGATATGGATTATGAGGATCCCTCACAGGATCTGTATATTCATTTAAATCAGGGGATGCAGACGCTTGACGGCGAGCAGGCGATGGGCTTGGTGCGCTTCCGCTATGGCTATTCGGACGCCGATATCGGACGCGTACGCGTGCAGCGGGACTTTATGCTTGCCGCCATTGACCAGTGGGCTTCGATCAAAAATGTAGTTAAGCTGCCACAGGCACTGTCATTATTTAATAACAATGCGTTGACCGATCTTTCCACGGGAAACCTCCTTTGGCTTGCCGAGTCCGTCCTCATCTGTGGAACGGACGATATGTATATGACCACCATGCCGTTTGGTATCAGTGGTGACTATGTCGTTGTCGACGCGGACGAAGACTATCTCGATCTGCTCAACGAGTATTTCAATCCCTATACACACGATATCTCCCGTGACGATTTGTATATCGCCTATTAACCGGAAACACGCCCTTGTAGTGCGGGAACATGTCCCCGTACTACATTGGTTGCCTTTCTTCGGTGAAATATATTAAGGTAAGGAGCGGCTTATGCAGAAGATGATATATCTTGCCGAGACGGAGTCTGAACAGGATTGCCCGCTGCAAGGCGTGTTCACCCTTCGTCCGTCCGACCCCGAGAGAGACAAGTCGCTCGAGACAGCGGAAATTATATTCGGAAACCCCACAACAGACGAGCTTTGCCGCGCAAAGGCACTAAAATGGGTTCAAATGACATGGGCGGGAGCGGATCGTTATCTCGGCGGAGATTTCCCGAGAAATGTGCTTCTCACGACGGCGTCCGGCGCGTTTGGCGAGACAATCGCGGAACACACGCTTGCGATGCTGCTTGCCCTCTGCCGCAGACTGCCTGCCTATATTCGCGCAGGTGTGTGGTGCGATCTCGGGTGCGAGAAACAGGTTTGCGGCGCTACTGCGATGATTTTCGGTTGCGGTGACCTCGGAAGCAGCCTTGCCCGCCGCCTCAAAGCGCTCGGCGTAACGACCGTCGGTGTCTGTCGTAATGCCCGACAACGCCGCGAGAGCTTTGATGTTCTGACGACCTTGGAATGTGCGGAGCTCTTCCTGCCGGAGGCGGATTTTGTTCTCTGCGCTCTGCCGCATTCGCCGCAGACGGCGGGTTATTTTGATTCGATGCGGATTGGACTTTTGAAGCAGGACGCGATCTTTATCAATGTCGGGCGCGGGAGTCTTGCGGATATCGACGCGCTGACGCAGGCGCTCTCTGAAGGGCGGCTTTTCGGCGTCGGCTTGGATGTGACGGATCCTGAGCCACTGCCCCAGGAGCATCCGCTTTGGACGCTGCCGAACGCGATCATCACGCCGCATGTTGCAGGTGTAAGCTTTGGGCATTTGCCACAGACCGAACAAAAGATTTGGGCGATCTGCGAGGAGAACCTATCGCGTTATCGGCGCGGGGAGGCTTTAAAAAATGAGGTGAAGTTCCCGTGACGGTCGGACGATTCGCCCCAAGCCCATCCGGGCGGATGCACTTGGGCAATCTCTTTACCGCTCTGCTTGCGTGGCTGTCCGTTCGCGCGCAAAACGGCAAAATGCTACTGCGCATTGAGGACTTAGACCCTGCCCGCAGCAAGCGGGAATACATTGACGCGCTGCGGGAAGACCTTTACTGGCTTGGACTGGACTGGGATGAGGAAATGCCCTTGCAAAGCACGCGCAGCACGGTTTACGCCGAGGCGTTTTCGCGGCTGGACACTTACCCCTGCTACTGCACGCGCAATGAACTGCACGATGCCTCCGCGCCGCACCTCTCTGACGGTATGTATGTCTATGCAGGCACCTGTCGGAATCTATCGGATGCCGAACAAGCGCAAAAGCAGCGCAAGCCTGCTTGGCGCGTGCGCGTACCCGAGGAGACGATCCGTTTTTCGGACGGTGTCTACGGCGCGCAGGAGGAGCGGCTTGCGCAGGAATGCGGCGATTTTATTGTGCGCCGATCAGACGGAGTCTATGCCTATCAGCTTGCGGTCGTCTGCGACGATGCCCTCGGCGGCGTTACGGAGGTTGTACGCGGCAGCGATCTGCTCGCCTCGACGGCGCGTCAAATATGGTTATATGGTGCGCTGGGCTTTCCCGCTCCGAAATTCTATCATATCCCGCTCCTTGTCGCGCCGGATGGAAAACGGCTGAGCAAACGCGAAAAGAGCCTCGATGTGGTGCATCTGCGGCAAACACATACACCTGAGGCGCTGATCGGCAGATTAGCAAAACTCGCGGGGCTTACAGAGACCGACATGCCGATCGCCGCAAAAGATCTGATCCCATGCTTCTCTTGGGAGAAAATCGGAAGAGAACCGGTGATAATTCCTGCAACATTTTAGTTTTTCCTGTTGAATTCTTTCGAATCTATGTTATAATTTGAGACGGAAATCTTTGTATTCGCACGAAAGGGTGAATTTCATGTTCAAAATTGTCCGAAAAAAGGAACTGAATTCCGCTGTTACGCTGATGGAGATCGAGGCTCCCTTCATCGCCAAGAAAGCCAAAGCGGGTCAGTTTATCATCTTCCGCGTCGATGCGCAGAGTGAACGCGTCCCTCTGACCATCGCAGGCTATGATCGCGAGAAGGGAACCGTCACCATTATCTTCCAGAAGGTTGGGCTTTCTACGAAGATGCTCGGTGAAATGAATGAGGGTGACTTTATTCAGGATTTTGTCGGTCCGCTTGGCAGACCTACCGAGATGGAGGGCGTAAAACGTGTCTGCGTCGTCGGCGGCGGTGTCGGCTGCGCGATCGCGCTTCCCTCTGCGCAGGCATTTAAGGAAGCCGGCTGTGAGGTCGATGTGATCGTCGGCTTCCGCAGCAAGGATATCGTCATCTTAGAGGAGGAGTTCCGTGCTTGCAGCGATAATCTCTACCTGATGACGGATGACGGCTCCTATGGCGAACACGGCTTTGTCACGGTCAAGCTGCAAGAGCTGCTCGAAGCAGGCAACCAATATGATGAAGTGCTGGCGATCGGTCCCGTTCCGATGATGAAGTTTGTCTGCAAGACAACAGAACCGTTTGGCGTGAAAACGATGGTTTCTCTGAACCCCATCATGGTGGACGGCACGGGAATGTGCGGCGGCTGCCGCGTCACAGTGGGCGGTGAAGTAAAGTTCGCCTGTGTAGACGGTCCCGAGTTTGACGGTCACAAGGTTGATTTTGCTGAGCTGATGAACCGCAACGGCGTTTACCGCGATCAGGAAGCGGAAGACGAAAAGGGTCATATGTGCCGCATCGAGAAGCTCGGCAAGACGCTGATTCAGTAAGGGAGGCAGAACAATGGCAAATATGACGATGACAAAGACTCCCATGCCGGAGCAGGACGCGAATGTCCGCAATAAGAATTTTAAAGAGGTATCCCTCGGCTACACGGCGGAAATGGCAGTTGAAGAAGCAAAGCGCTGCCTGAACTGCAAGAAGCCGCTGTGCGTCGGCGGTTGCCCTGTCAACATCCGTATCCCTGAATTTATCGCAAAGGTTGCGGAAGGTGACTTCCTCGCTGCATATGAGATCATCACCTCCACCAACGCTCTGCCTGCACTTTCGGGGCGCGT
Organism: uncultured Clostridia bacterium; assembly: GCA_945832065.1. Taxonomy (GTDB): domain Bacteria; phylum Bacillota; class Clostridia; order Oscillospirales; family Oscillospiraceae; genus JAZOXB01. The sequence continues at coordinate 4,129 of CAMAEX010000043.1, forward strand.
CTGCCCGCAGGAGAGCCAGTGCGAGTGTAAGTGCGTCCGCGGCATAAAGGGCGAACCCGTCGCCATCGGCAGACTGGAGCGCTTTGTCGCCGACTGGTATCGCGAAAATGTCAACAAAATGCCCGAAAAGCCCGAATCCAACGGCATCAGGATCGCCGTGGTCGGCTCCGGTCCTGCGGGTCTGACTTGCGCAAGTGAGCTTGCCAAGAAGGGCTATCAGGTCTCTATTTTCGAGGCACTGCATACCGCCGGCGGCGTTTTGGTTTACGGTATTCCCGAGTTCCGTCTGCCCAAGGCAATCGTTGCCAACGAGATCAAAAAGTTAGAGGCAATGGGCGTTGAGGTCATGACGAATATGGTTATCGGCAAGGTTCTGTCTGTGGACGAGCTGTTTGAGATGGGCTTTAAGGCGGTCTTTGTCGGTTCCGGCGCGGGACTTCCGATGTTTATGCATATCGAGGGCGAGGCGCTCAAGGGCGTTATGTCCGCGAACGAATATCTGACCCGCATCAACCTGATGAAGGCATATAACGAAAGCAGCGACACACCTGTGATCGTCTCTAAGGCAGTCGCAGTCGTCGGCGGCGGCAATGTCGCAATGGATGCTGCCCGCTGCGCAAAACGCCTCGGTGCCGAGCATGTTTACATCGTTTACCGCCGCGGCGAAGCGGAAATGCCTGCCCGTCTCGAAGAGCTGCACCACGCGAAGGAAGAGGGCATCGAGCTTTGCACACTCTGCAATCCTACCAAGATCATGGACGACGGCAACGGCAGAGTCGGCGCGGTGCAGTGCATCCGCATGGAGCTTGGCGAGCCGGATGCCTCCGGAAGACGCCGCCCGATTGAGATCGCAGGCAGCGAGTTTGAACTGCCCGTCGATACGGTTATCATGGCGCTCGGCACCTCTCCGAACCCGCTCATCCGTTCCACTACGCCGGGTTTGGAGACCAACAAGAAGGGCTGCCTGATCGTCAACGAGGAGAATATGACCACCCGCGAGGGTGTCTATGCCGGTGGCGATGCCGTCACAGGCGCTGCAACCGTTATTTTGGCAATGGGCGCCGGCAAAAAGGCTGCGGCAGCCATTGACGCAAGCTTTCATAAGTAAGGTATAATCCTCCCGCTTTTATCCCATACTTCCATAAGACAAACGCCTCTGTCGGCTTTGGTCGCCAGAGGCGATTTTTATGAAAGAGGGTACTACAGATGAAGGTAAAGGAAGTTATGTCAACCAATGTCATCAGCATTGCGCCGAATGAAAGTGCCGCTGTCGCGGCGCGTCTCCTGTCGCGCTTTAATGTCGGCGCGCTGCCCGTTTGCACCAAGGACGGGCGGCTGCGCGGTATGGTGACCGACCGCGATATCGTACTGCGCTGCGTTGCAGCGGATGACGACGCACAGACAGTGAAGGTCTCCGATATCATGACGCGGCGTATTTTCTCCGTGGACGCGGATGAGAGCATTCAAAACGCCTCGGCGCTGATGGCAAGACAGCAGATCCGGCGTCTGCCGGTCGAGGAGGGCGGTAAACTCGTCGGGATGGTCTCCCTCGGAGACGTCGCGAAGCTGCACGATTATTCGATGGAGGCAGCCGAAGCACTCAGCGAGATTTCCATGAATACCAAGAAACTGTAAGACAACGTCAGCCGACCAGCGCGTCAAATTCAGAGGAACTCGTAAATTTGATTACAAGTCGGTTCGGCAAGCAGACAATCGGCGCACCGTGGTCGGCTGCGGCATGATGCACGCAGTCCTGTGAGGGACAAGAGGCGGAGCGCACGAAGATCTTTCCGTCACGCACGGCAAGCAGATTCCAAGCCTCGCCGTTTTCTACAAGATACTCCGTATCCTTTGACAGATCAAGGGTAACGACCAGCTCCCCGTCAGAATAGACCTCTGCATATTCTGACTTCTCGCCGTCGAGAAGAAGCATTGCGCTCAAACCTGCCAAGAGAAGGCAGAGTAGGGAGAAAAGCAGAAGCCATGTCTTCGTTTTCAACGGGTGATCTCCTCAAATTCGCAGCTGCCGAGGAGGGCGGCAGCACCTTCGGTAGCGAAAATTTTCCCGTCCTGTGAAATGAATACCGCCTCGAAATCATCGCTTGTACGCCAGAAATCGATTGCTTTCTCCATACCCATGACAAACAGCGCTGTAGAGAGCGCGTCGGCGGTCGTGCCGTCTTGGGCAAGAATCGTCACGGAGGCAAGCCCTGTCTCGGCGGGCATACCCGTTTCCGGGTCAAGAATGTGGTGATAGCGTATGCCATCGGAATCAAAGTACCGCTGATAACCGCCCGAGGTCACGATCGCCATTGAGCCGGTGAAGGTAAGCGTCGCGATTGCTTCTGACGGTTCTTCAGGATCTGCAATGCCGATGACCCATGCAGTACCGTCAGGCTTCGAGCCAAGCGTCTGCACATTGCCGCCGAGTGAGAGCATGGCGGTCTGCACGCCTTTTTTGGAAAGTAGCTCCAAGCATTTTTGCGCCGTGTAGCCCTTAGCGATGCCGCCGAGATCGACTTGTGCGCTGTCTGTCAGTGCGGCTGAAGCTCCCTCCAAACGCAAATGCTCCGTCCCGACAAGGGGGAGAAGCATATCCAGTTCCTCCTGCGAGAGAACGTGCGCTTCTCCGGTGGTAAAGCCCCAAGCATTGACCAGAGGATAGACTGTCGGGTCAAACGCGCCGTCCGTTCGTTCGGAAAGGGTGATTGCCTGTTCGAGAATCTCTGCGGTATCTGCGCTGAGCTTCGCGTTGCCTGTTTGATTCAGCGCGTAGACTTCGCTGTCTTCGTCGGTTGCGGAGAAAAGCCCCTCCAGCCTGCGAATTTCGTCCACGGCGTCATTAAGCAGATCGTTGTCGCCCCAAATGCGGATGCGCATATAGGTGTCCATTGCGAATATCTCCGTCTCGGCAGTCCCATCCTTCGAACAGGCGGTTAGGAACAGACAGAGCAGAAGGAGAACGGAAAGTATTTTTTTCATAGAATCACCGAATCCTTTGCGATTTGATAAAAAAAGTATACCAAATCCGAAAAAAAGAGTCAAATACTATTTGACTTTTCTGAAAAGGAATGTTAGAATAGATAAGCCGCGTCGAAAAGGTTCGAAGTTGAGCGCAAGTTCACACCTTCAGAGCGAGACTACAACAAAGGTAGGTGCAACCAACTATGCAGGCAGTTATCGTTACCGGTGGCAAGCAGTACAGCGTCAAGGAGGGCGACGTGATCTATGTCGAAAAGCTCGGCGTTGAGGCTGACGCAACCGTAACCTTCGATCAGGTGCTGGCAGTCGTGGACGGCGAGAACTCCAAGTTCGGCGCTCCCGTCGTAGCAGGCGCTTCCGTCGAAGCGAAGGTGCTGAAGAACGGCAAGAGCAAGAAGGTCGTCGTCTTCAAGTACCGCCCGAAGAAGGACTCCAAGTCCCTCCGCGGTCACAGACAGCCGTACACCAAGGTGCAGATTGAAAAGATTTCCGTGTAATGACAACGATCGAAATTTTCAATCATGACGGCAGGATCAACGGATTCTCCGTATCGGGGCACAGCGGCTATGGAGAGGCAGGAAGCGATATCGTTTGCGCTGCCGTCACTACGGCCGTCAAGTTTGCCGAATGCACGATCAACGATGTCCTCGGCAACCATGCAAACACGAAAGTGAATGAAAAAGAGCCTCGAATCACCTTGACCCTTCCCGCAGCCTGCGACGACGAGGACGCAGTGCAGGATATTTTGAATGGTTTTATTTTGACCATGCTGTCCCTGCGGGATGATTATCCTGATTATATCGAAGTTATGGAGGTGTAACAAATGCTGAAAATCGGTTTTCAGTTCTTCGCACATAAGAAGGGCGGCGGTTCTACCAAGAACGGTCGTGATTCCGAGTCCAAGAGATTGGGCGTGAAGCGCGCGGACGGTCAGTTCGTCCTCGCGGGCAACATTCTGGTTCGTCAGAGAGGCACGCACATCCATCCCGGCAACAACGTCGGTATCGGCAGCGATGATACCCTGTTCGCTCTGGTTGACGGTCACGTCAAGTTTGAGCGCAAGGGCAAGGATCGCAAGCAGTGCTCCGTCTACGCGATCGAACAGTAAGATGCAATAAGGAATCCCGAACATACTAACCTATGTTCGGGATTTTTTTGAAGAGATGCCAAAATGCTTACGGATCTAAGCCAATACGCCAACAGAATCCGTCACTGTAAAAGAAAAACTCCGATCAAATGACAGGAGGTAACTTATATGTTTGTAGATAAAGTAAAAATTTTTGTTAAAGCGGGCAATGGCGGCAACGGCGCGGTCGCGTTTCACCGTGAAAAATATGTCGCTGCGGGAGGTCCCGACGGCGGTGACGGCGGCAAGGGCGGCAATATTGTCCTGCGCGTCAATGATAATCTCTCCACCTTGATGGATTTCCGTTATAAGCGCAAATACGCCGCCTCAAACGGACAGGACGGGCAGGGGGGACGCTGTGCAGGTAAACGCGGTGAGGATCTTGTCATTCAGGTGCCTCGCGGTACGGTCGTGCGCGACGCTGAGACGAATGAGGTCATTAAGGATATGTCCGACAATGACGATTTCATTCTCTGCAAAGGCGGCAGAGGCGGCTGGGGTAATAAGCACTTTGCCACGCCGACGCGTCAGGTGCCGCGCTTTGCAAAAGCGGGACTGCCCGGCGAGGAGCATGAGGTTATTTTGGAGCTGAAGCTTTTGGCGGATGTCGGTTTGGTCGGCTTCCCCAATGTCGGCAAATCGACCCTCCTCTCCGTGACCTCCAATGCAAGACCAAAAATCGCCAACTACCATTTTACGACGCTCTATCCGAATCTCGGTGTGATCTATGTAGACGAGGGCGTGTCCTTCGTCATGGCGGATATTCCCGGCATTATCGAAGGCGCTTCCGAGGGCGCAGGACTTGGGCATGATTTCCTGCGGCATATCGACCGCTGCCGCCTGATGGTGCATATCGTCGATGTCTCCGGCTCGGAGGATCGTGATCCCGTGGAGGACTTTGAAAAGATCAACGCGGAGCTGAAAAGCTATTCCGAGGAGCTTGCAACGCGCCCGATGATCGTCGCGGCGAATAAGTGCGACCTGATCCCCGAGGGCAGCGATAATTTAGATCGTCTGCGTACCTATGTTACGGAACGCGGCTATCCGTTCTACGAGATCTCCGCTGCCACTACGCAGGGAACGAAGCAGCTTATGCGCGTCATAGCAAATAAGCTCCGTGAGCTTCCGCCGGTGATCGTCTATGAACCGGAATATGTCAAACCGCTCCCGGAGGCAGGTGAGGCAGACGACCTCACCATCGAGCATATGGACGATCTCTGGGTCATTTCCGGCACATGGCTGCGCAGACTTATCAGCGATATTAACTTTGCAGATTATGAATCGCGGATGTATTTTGACCGCCAGCTCCGTAAGAGCGGCTTATTTGATCGCTTAGAGGAAATGGGCATCGAAGACGGCGACACCGTCAGCATCTACGATTTCGAATTTGACTATGAAAGATAACAAAAACGGCTGCCACCCGGCGGCCGTTAATTATTCTGTAGGGCGGGGACATGTCCCCGCCGACCGCGAAGCGGCAGACAGCAGGCATGAACAAGTTTGTACATACTTGGTAGTTCCTCCACCGGCGGGGACGTGTCCCCGCCCTACAAAGGCTGATTTGTTCATGATAGAAATAGCAAATTCCCGACTGATCGGGGGAGAACAGTCGGGAATCCGCTACAGAAATGAGAGAGGGGAAAAATAAAAAAGAGAGATAAATGAAAAGATGGACCGCAAGTTCGAATCGGGGCAGTTCCGATATCGACCTTACACTTGCAGTGTACAAAGCACTTTTGAAGAAACTATGAACGAAGTCAAAACAAATTTATAATTTGCAAAAAAGCATGAATTCCGTTGAGATAACACGAAACGCAGCCGTTAAGACACAGTATTAACGCTCTATCACGCACTGTTCTGTTGTATAGGTGAGCGGGATGCCGTAAACGGTTTCATAGGTCTTGCGGAAAAAAGCAAAATTCTCGTCGCGCAGCTTTTCCCGGGCAGCAATGCGTCCGAGACTTTCGTCGGGGTAGATCGCTTTGCCGATGTGCGGCGTGTATTCCTGCACGGGGAAGCCATCCTGCCCGATGTACTTACTGTCTTGCAGTGTAATAAAACAGGGGACGACCGGCACGCGATTCTTGACCGCCATATCGAAAGCACCCGATTTCATGGGCTTTGGCTTGCGATAGTTCCACCACATACTCTGTTCTGGGTAGATCAGAATGCAGTTGCCTTCCTCAAGCGCCGTGCTCACCGCTCGTAGGAACTTTTTCATCGTCTTCATATTCGAACTGAGCGGCAGCGTGTTGCAATGGCGCATCAAGAAGCCGTAAAAGCCGCCAAAGGAGGTGTAGTTTCCCTCGCGAATGATGCGGTACATCCGCTTTTTGTGGTGCGACGCATCAAAGACGCGCTGCATGACAAAGCTGTCCAGGGGGTTAAAATGGTTACATGTGATAATGGCGCC
>CAMAEX010000044.1:0-10374 GCA_945832065.1 uncultured Clostridia bacterium
AACGGCGTTGAAAACCGATTGAAATGAATATTTTAATCGGTTTTCAGTATTACATAGAAAAACGCGCCGGAGCACGGCGCGTTTTGTTCGGTCAGCCGAAAATCAGGAAGGTTAAAATGGTCAGGACCGGCTGATGTGCCAAGTAGATCGCGAGAGAATGCTTGCCGCAGAAGCGGAAGAAGCGCAGCACGGCGTTTTCGGCATTGATACGGGGGAGAAGACTCTGCTTCCTGCGGTAGACCGTCTTGCCGAGGGAAGCACCGACCAAAAACCAACCGAAGCCGGGAAAGATCGGGAAATAGTCGCTTCCCGTAAAGACGCGTCCGGAGCGCAGACCGATCGGAAAGAGAAAATCCACGGAGACGGTGACTGTCTCGAACCAAAAGCCGAGGGCGATAAAGGCGGCACCGATCAGCGCAAGCGCCCAAGCGGGCAGCCGCTTAAACAGGGGATAGAGCATCATGCATAAGCCGAGCATATGCAGAATGCCGAACCAGATACGCATATTGGAAAATCCGAGGATCTGATCCATGAACATCGTGACATAGGTGATGAGCAGACCCGCGCCGAATACGACCACGCCGCGCTGGAAGCTCCGTGAGGCAAGTGTGACGCAGATGCCTGAAATGAGGACGAACAGGATGTGACCGTATTGGCGGATAAAAACGAACCAGCTCGGCAGGTTCAGAGAAATGCAGCCAAAATAAGAGAGATCAAAGAAAAAGTGGACAACGATCATGCCGAGAATGCAGATACCCCGCAGGGCGTCCAGCTCCCAAATGCGCTGCTTTTGCTCCGTCATTTTGTTTTCGCCTCCTCTTCCTCCTCCAAAACACGGTAGGCGACCTTGCCAACGAGGGTCTTGGGAAGCTCCTCACGGAACTCGATCTCCCGCGGCATGGCGTATTTTGCGATCTTTTCGCGGCAGTAGGCAAGCAGCTCCTGCTTGATCGCCTCCGAGGGCGTAAACTCCGGTTTTAGGACGACGAACGCCTTGACGCGCTGCATTTTATAGCTGTCCTTTACGCCGATGACGCAGGAGATCAGCACCTTCGGGTGCCCGTCGATGATGTTCTCTAATTGCGAAGGATAGACATTGAAGCCGGAAGTGATGATCATCCGCTTGATACGCTGGCGGAAATAGACAAAGCCGTCTGCGTCCATCTTGCCGAGGTCGCCCGTGTGCAGCCAGACGCGTCCGTCCGCGTGGCGGCGAAGGGTGTTTGCGGTCTCCTCTGGATTGTCCAAATAGCCGAGCATGACGGTGGGACCGGAGAGGCAGATCTCGCCCTCTGTCTCCGGCTCGACCTCCTCCGTGGTGCCTACCTTCACGATTTTATAATAGGTGTCGGGGAAGGGCACACCGATGGAGCCGCTGCGGGCAAAGTCAACCGGCGTCAGGCAGCTTGCCGTGACGCATTCGGTCGTGCCGTAGCCCTCGCGAATCTGCACATTTGCGCCGTGCGCAGTTAAGAATGCGTCAACCTTTGCTTTCAGCTCTGTAGAAAGAGAGTCGCCGCCGGAGAACACACCCATGAGGAAGGACATATCCAGATCCTCAAGGCCCTGTGTGCGCAGGAGGGCTTCAAACAGCGTCGGAACCCCAGGAATGAAATTCGGACGCTTTTTCTTCAGCAGGTCGGCATAGGTTTTGACATTGAAATTCGGCACGAGGATGCAGCGCGCTCCGCCTACCAGCGCCGTATGGATGCCGATGCCCAAGCCGAAACCGTGGAAGATCGGCATGACCGAGAGCATGGAGCAGTTTCGGATGTTGTCATAACCGCTGGCGGCAATCGTCTGTAAAGCAAGGGCGTTAAAGTTGTAGCCGGAAAGGCAGATGCCCTTCGTCGTGCCCGTTGTGCCGCCGGAATAGAGAATTGCGGCGCAGTCCTCGTAGCCGCTCTCGTCCGCAGGCAGGAGGTCGGCAGCGTTCTTCAGCGCGTCAGACCAAAGCGTGTAGCTCTTGTCCTTCGGCAGCTTCGGGAACTTTCGCGCCTCAGTCAGAGAGAAGCCGACTCTAAGCAGCGGCTTCAGCTCATCCTGCAGCTTGGCGATTAGCAGAATCGGCTTCCGTTTCGCCTTTTGCAGTGCGGTATGCACCTTGCCGTAAAAGCGGTCAAGGGTCAAGATCGCCTTGCTGTCCGAAGTGTCCAAATAGAAGGTGATCTCCTCCGTTGCGGAAAGCGGGTGGATCATGTTGGAGACTGCGCCGAGACGGTTGAGCGCATAAAAGCAGTCCACCGCCTGCGGAGTGTTCGGCATACAGATCGTCACGCGGTCGCCCTTGCGGATACCGAGAGCGTAAAGCGCACGGGCAGCGCGGTCGATGCGGGCAAGAAACTGTGCATAGGTCGTCTCCTTGCCCATGAATTCATATGCAATGCTGTCGGGAACGGAGCGGGCAGTCTTTTCAATGAGCCGATACATGGTCAGACGCGGATAGTCAATGGTTTTCGGAATTTTTCCGTAAAAATTCAGCCACGGCGCGGAAGCGGAAATAGACATCGTTTGCCTCCCTATATCTGTAGTGTCGTTCGGAAAGGTGTTCCGCAGGAGACGACAGAGCTGAGATAGCTCCCGTTTCCTCAAAACAGCGTTCCGATCGTGAAATGCACATTATGCTTCGTATTATAGCGGAAAACCCGGAAAAAAGAAATAGTCACATCGAAAAAAGCGTGAGGGAAAATGTTCATTCACAGCGCATAAATGAAAATCTGAGCCAAGGCCAATGTGATGGTGTAGGAATTGCCGAGTGCGTAACAGGGAAAGAAAAGAGATTGCCACGGCGCAAGCGCCTCGCAATGACAAATAGGTTTGTTTCTCCATGTCATTGTCATGAAACCCTTTGTAGGGCGGGGACATGTCCCCGCCCTACATTGTCTGTTTCATTTATTATGGTGCGCAATGACATAATCGGTACGCTATACTGGTGCTGCTGGGAGTGATTTTTTTCGTCAAGCAAAAACTAAGGCTTTATTTCCGAGGAAAAATATTATAGAATAGAGACTGTAGAAAAACGAGAGACAGGAGCAGCTATGGATAGAAATTTTGAAGAACGCTATATTGCTGCGCGGAGAAAGTATATTGCGCGGCAGTTTTCCAATATGAATGACCGCCAGTTGGAGGCGGTGCTTACGACGCAGGGACCGTTACTGCTCCTCGCAGGCGCGGGCAGTGGCAAGACGACGGTGCTGATCCACCGCATTGCGAATCTCATCCGCTTCGGCTGCGGCTCGGACAGCAAGGAAGTGCCGGAGCAGGTGACGGAGGAGGATGTTCTCTTTTTGGAGGCGCAGGCGGAGCACCCCACTGCCGACGGGGCGCAGCGCGCGGACGAGCTTTCCGCATTGCATCCTGCTGCGCCATGGTCGATCATCGCCATCACCTTTACGAACAAGGCGGCAAATGAGCTGAAGGAGCGCCTTTCCAATATGTTGGGACCGGAGGCGGCGGATGTATGGGCAATGACCTTCCACAGCGCCTGCTGCCGCATTTTGCGCAGAGAGATCGAACGCCTCGGCTATGATCGGAGCTTTACGATCTACGATACGACAGATTCCGAACGTGTGATGAAGGAGATTTTGCGGGATAATAATATTGATGAGAAGGTTTTCCCGCCGCGCAATGTTCTCGGTATGATCTCCAAGGCGAAGGACAAAATGCAGACGCCGCAGGAGTTTGCGAAGACGGCGGGCGACGATTATCGTCTGAAGCGTATTGCGCTGTTTTATGAGGAATATCAAAAGCGGCTGAAGAACGCAAACGCCGTGGATTTTGACGATATCATCCTTTTAACCGTCCGCATTCTGCAAGACTATGAAGAGGTGCGCGATTACTATCAACGCAAGTTCCGCTATGTGCTGATCGACGAATATCAGGACACCAATCATCTGCAATACCTGCTTGCCTCTCTGCTTGCCGGACGCTATGAGAATATCTGCGTGGTCGGCGACGACGATCAGAGTATTTACCGTTTCCGTGGCGCGACGATTGAAAACATTCTGGATTTTGAGTCGCAGTACCACGGCGCGAAAGCCATCCGCTTGGAGCAGAATTACCGCTCCACACAGTCTATCTTGGACGCTGCCAACGCCGTGATTGCGAACAACCGCGGGCGCAAGGGAAAGCGTCTTTGGACGAATAACGGTGTCGGCGAGCGTATTTTGTGTTATGAAGCGCAGGACGAGCGTGACGAGGCAGACTTCGTTGCAAACAATATCCTCTCCGAGTCCCGCGGCAGGAATCTGAAGGATTATGCCATCCTTTACCGCACAAACGCCCAGTCGAACGCGCTGGAGTATGCCTTCAAGCGCAGTGGCGTCCGGTATCGCATCATCGGCGGCACGCGCTTCTTTGACCGCGCCGAGGTCAAAGATATGCTTGCCTACCTGTGGGTCATCAACAACCGCGCGGACGATCTGCGCTTAAAGCGGATCATCAACCAGCCCCCGCGCGGCATCGGCGGAAAGACGGTCGAGACGATCGAGCGCCTATGTACAGCTTCCGGACAGCCGCTTTACAGCGTGGTGTGTGACCCTTATAACTATCCCGCGCTGGAGCGGGCGGCGCAGAAGCTGATGAATTTTACCGTGCTGATTGAGGAATGCGCAGAGCTTCTGAACACACTGTCTCTGCCGGACTTTTATGAGGAGCTGCTGATTCGTACGGGCTATGTGGCGATGCTGGAGCAGAAGGATGATGTGGAGAACCGCGCCCGTCTGGAAAATGTCCGAGAACTGAAATCATCTATTTTGACCTACATGGAAAACACCGACGAGCCGAGTCTTGGCGGCTTCTTGGAGGAGATCGCCCTCTACACCGATATTGAGCAGTACGACAAGGATGCCGACGCTGTTGTGATGATGACGATGCACTCGGCGAAGGGCTTGGAGTTTCCGAATGTCTATATCGTCGGCGCGGAGGAGGGCTTGTTCCCCGGAATGCGCGCCATCGGCGAGCAGGAGGAGATGGAGGAGGAGCGCCGCCTTTGCTATGTGGCGATCACCCGCGCGAAACAGCATTTGACGATCACTAGCGCGCACCAGCGTATGCTCTACGGTCACACGACGGTCAACCGTCCGTCCCGCTTTTTAGAGGAGATTCCGGAGGAGTTGCTGATCCGCAAGGGCAAGTCGAAGAACAATGTCGGCTTCGGAGACTACGGCGGTGGGCGTGCCTATCCCGAACGTGCGAAGTCTGCCGCACCGCGCCGTTCAACCGACTCCTTTGCCGCACCGCAGCCGAAAGCGCCGATTCCCGAGTTCCGGAAGGGCGACATGGTGCAGCATAATGTGTTCGGCAACGGCATGGTGCTCTCCGTGCTGAAAATGGGCAATGACGCAATGCTGGAAATTGCATTCGATCAGGTCGGCACCAAGCGGTTGATGGCTGCTGCCGCCGCCGCGCGGATGAAAAAAATGTAATACCAATCGCCGCTCCGCATAGGAATAGACGGGGTGGTGTATATGACGCTTGCGCAGCGTGATCGAATCCGAAGCATTCTGACGGTCGTTTTGCTTCTGACTGTCGGGTTGACCTTGCTGTTCCGTCTGCGCCTTGCGCCGATGGCGGAGCAATTGATCGCCACACAGGTGGACAATCAAGCCTCCGACGCGATCAATGCCGCCATTGACGAGCAGATTACCTCAGGCGAGATCGACTATGCGCGCATGATCTCCGTTGAGAAGGACGCACAGGGGAATGTGACCGCCCTGCATACGAACATCGCAGAGATCAACCGATTGAAGACGAGTATTCTCAAACGCGTGGACGAAAAACTGGAAAATCTTTCCATGGAGGAGTTAAGCGTTCCGATCGGTTCCGTTCTCCTGCCGGAGTTGCTTTCGGGCAGAGGACCGAAGATCCCGGTGCGGGTGCTGGCGGTGCGCACCTCCGACGCGGTCTTCGGCAGCAGCTTTGAGAGCGCGGGGATCAATCAGACAAAGCACAGTATTATGATTGACATACATGTTGTCATCACGATTTTAACCTGGACGGGGACGCAGGAGATCGCGGTGGATTCCTCCGTGGTTGCCGCAGAAACCGTCATTGTCGGCACGGTGCCGACGACTTATTTCGGCATGGAGGAGCTGCCATGAATCCAAAAGAAGAAATCAAACAACTGACCGAACAACTGGAACGGGCGAACTATGAATATTATGTCCTCGACGCGCCGACGATGGCGGACTTTGATTATGACCGCCTATTGCGGCGTTTGGAGGAGTTGGAGGCGCAGTACCCCGACCTCGCCTCGCCCCTCTCGCCGACCAAGCGCGTCGGCGGGGAGGCGCTGAGCAAATTTGAAAAGGTGGAGCATGAGGTTCCCTTAGAGAGCTTGCAGGATGTCTTTTCCGAGGAAGAGGTGCGTGAGTTTGACGCCCGCCTGCGGCAGAACGTGCCGGAGGCGCAATACAGCGTCGAGCCGAAGGTCGATGGGCTTTCTGTCGCGCTAGAATATGTGGACGGCGCGTTCGTGCGCGGCGCGACCAGAGGCGACGGGCGCATCGGCGAGGATGTGACGGAGAATCTCAAGACGATTCGGTCTATTCCGATGCGGCTGGAGAACGCGCCGCACCGATTGATCGTACGCGGTGAGGTATTTATGCCGCGCATGGTCTTTGAAAAGCTGAACGAGGCGCGGGAGCAGGCGAACAAGCCGCTGTTTGCCAATCCGCGCAATGCCGCAGCGGGCAGCCTGCGGCAGCTTGATTCTGGGATTGCTGCAGAACGAAAGCTCGATATTCTGATCTTTAATTTGCAGCTTGCCGAGGGAATCAGCTTTCTGACGCATGGGGAGAGCCTGGATTTCCTCCGCGCGCGGGGCTTTAAGGTCATTCCCTATACGCTCTGCGGTAGTGCGGACGAAGCAATCGCACGCATTCGGCAGATCGGCGAGACGCGCTACGACCTTGCCTATGACATTGACGGCGCGGTGATGAAGCTCGATGATCTCGCCGAGCGGGCAAACCTCGGCAGCACGGCGAAGTTCCCGCGCTGGGCGTGCGCCTATAAATACCCGCCTGAGGTCAAAGAGACGGTCGTGCAGGATATTGTCATACAGGTCGGACGCACCGGCGTCCTGACACCAAAGGCGGTCGTTGCGCCCGTGCGTTTGGCGGGAACGACCGTGACGAACGCGACACTCCATAATCAGGATTTTATCTCCGAAAAGGATATCCGCATTGGCGATACCGTAAAGATTCGCAAGGCAGGGGAGATCATCCCCGAAATTTTGGAAGTCGTCGTTGACAAGCGCCCGCAGGGGACAAGCCCTTATCGCTTGCCTTCTGTCTGCCCTGTCTGCGGCGCAAGGGTTGAGCGCGACGAGGACGGCGCGTTTCTGCGCTGCACGGGTGCTGAGTGCCCCGCACAGCTAACGCGCAACATTGCGCACTTCGTCTCACGCAACGCGATGGATATTGACGGCTTGGGGGATGCGATCGTCGAACAGCTCATTGCCAACGGGCACATTGCCTCGCCTGCCGATATCTATTATCTGAAACTTGACGAGCTGAGCTCCCTGTGGAAAAGCGGGCAGAAGGCGGCGGCGAAGCTGCTGGACGCGATCGAACGGAGTAAGCAGAATGATGTCAGCCGCCTGATTTTTGCCCTCGGCATCCGACAGGTCGGAGAAAAGGCGGCGAAGGTGCTGGCAAAGACCTTCGGCTCTCTGGACAAGCTTATGGAGGCGAGCGTCGAGGAACTGACGCAGGTGCACGACATCGGCGCGGTCACGGCGGAGAATATTGTCTCGTGGTTTGCCGACCCGCAGTCGCAGCATATGATCCGCCGTCTGCGCGAGGCGGGCGTGAATTTCGAGAGCCATATTCGGCAGGAGGACGACCGCTTTGCAGGTATGACCTTTGTGCTGACCGGCGCGCTCGGCCTCTTCACCCGTGATGAAGCAACAGAGAAAATCGAGCTTTACGGCGGCAAGACGGCAGGCTCCGTCTCAAAAAAGACGACCTATGTGGTCGCAGGGGAAAATGCGGGCAGTAAGCTGAAAAAAGCAAACGAATTGGGCATTCCCGTGCTGTCTGAGGAAGATTTTCTGAAGATGCTTGCCTAACAGCAAAACCTGTGCTATAATATTAAGGTTGCGCAAACAGATTCTCCTCAGCGAAAGGAAGACACACATGAGAAAACTTCTTGCAATCCTTGTTTGCAGATTAATTAAACTGATCGGCGGCTTTGTCGGGAAGGGGACAAGCCTGCCCGGAAAATACGCGTTGAAGCTCTGCCCGGACATTCTCAGCCGCATTAAAAAGCCTGAGAGGATCGTCGCAGTAACGGGCAGTAACGGCAAGACCTCCACCGTCGAGATGATCGCCTCCGTCTTAAAGGCATCCGGTAAGACCTTTGCCTACAATGCCGAAGGCTCGAATCAAATCGAGGGTGTCACGACGATGATCCTCAGCTCCTGCACGCTTTCGGGTAAAATGAAGCAAGATGTGCTGCTCATTGAGTCCGATGAGCGGTATACTAAATTTATTTTTAAGTGGTTCCACCCGACGCACTATGTCATTACAAACCTTTACCGCGACCAACTCACCCGGAATGGGCATCCCGAGTGGGTCTTTGACGCAATCAAGGAGAGCATCTTCGACGAGACCACGCTGATCCTAAATGCGGACGATCCGACTGTTTCCCTGTTTGGGCAGGGGAGAGACAATGTGCTTTGGTTCGGCTTAGACCGTTGCCCGACAGACAGCAAGACTTTTGTCGGCGCGTATAACGACGCACACTACTGCCCGGTCTGCGGCAAACCGATGCGGTATGATTACTATCACTTTAACCATATCGGTAATTATCATTGCGATGCCTGCGGCTTTGCCCGCCATGGGACGGACTTTACCGTGACGGATGTCGATTTGGAACACAGCCGCATCACGGTCAACGGTACGGATTCCATCGAGCTGGCGTTCAAAAGCATCTACAACATTTATAATATCCTCGCCACTTATGCCGTCTGCACCATCTTGGGCGTGCCCACCGCAGAGGTCTCCAAGCGTGTGAGCAATTATATCTTGAAAAACGGGCGCTATATCGAATTTACGCTCGGTGCGCATGAGGGTACCTTTCTCATCTCCAAGCATGAGAATTCAATCTCCTACGATATGTCCTTCCGCTATGCCGTCTCGCAGGGTAAGCCCTTCAGCGCGTTAATCATCGTCGATGCGGTCAGCCGCAAATATTTTACCGGCGACACCTCTTGGCTGTGGGATATCAATTTTGATCTGCTGAACTGTCCGCTGCTTCAGAATATCTATCTTTGTGGCAAATACTGCAACGATCTTGCCATGCGCTTTTCCTTTACGCAGCTTCCGCCGGAGCGGATCAAGGTATTTGCGGACATCGACGCTGCCTGCGCGGAGCTGCGGGATAACGGTGACGAGCAGCTCTATGCGGTGACCTGCTTCTCGGATAAGGATAAGTTCATGTCGAATGTGACGAAAAAGTGAGGGCGCTATGGAAGTAAAGCTTTTGCATCTTTATGACGATGTGATGAATCTCTACGGAGAATACGCGAATGTGGCGATCTTGGCGCGCTACCTGACCGACTTGGGGCATACCGTCTCGGTCGATACGCTCAGCCTGTATGAGAAGAAGGATATTTCCGCTTATGATTTCTACTTCATGGGCGCGGGCACGGAGCGGCGGCAGAAGCTTGCGCTCTCGCAGATGGGGCGTTACCGTGAGGCACTGCAGCGAGCCTGCGACGCGGGCAAAGTCATGCTCTTTACCGGCAACAGCTTTGAGCTGCTCGGCGCGCGCCTGCAGGATGCGGAGGGAAAAACCTTTGAAGGATTGCATATCGCGGAATTCGTCAGCACGGAGGGTAAGCGCCGTATTACGGGCGACTGCCTTGCTAAATTTGACGATACAGGCGACACCCTTGTGGGCTTTATCAATAAGTGCAGCAAAACGACCGGTGTGGAAACGCCGTTGTTCACATTGGAAATGGGCTTTGGCAATGAGGCGGACAGGGGCGCGGAGGGCTTCCGCAAGAATAACTGCTTCGGCACGCACCTAACGGGTCCTATTCTCGTGAAGAATCCCGCAATGTTGAAATATGCGGCAAAGCTCCTGCTCGGTGAGGCCTATTCCGATACTGTTACCTATTCTTTTATGGAAAAGGGCTATGAAACTACGCTGACTGAGCTGCGCAAACGCTTTGAACTGACAAAAAAATAAAACTACCCCCGAAGGGAATTTTTGATATAGCCCCCTTAGTGTAGACACTCGAAATACAAGGATTTCGAGACTACGCTAAGGGGGCTGTTTCTATGGCAAAAAAAATAAGGGCTCTATGTCAATAGTTGGGATAGAGACAAAAACAAATAATTGCAAGTCGTGTCGGAGAGAAATCTC
>CAMAEX010000045.1:0-10256 GCA_945832065.1 uncultured Clostridia bacterium
AGATTGCCACGACCCCTTCGGGGTCTCGCAATGACAAAACTGTAGTTATTTTGACTGTCTGACGCTGTTTCGCGCCTGCATGCAAGTTCGTTCATTCGTACCATCAGCCGCTTCGCGGTTGGCGGGGACATGTCCCCGCCCTACAGGGAGAAAAATAACGAAAATATTTGTCGGATGTCCTATTTTTTGGACAGGGGTTGTGATATGATGGGTGTAAGAGGTGAAGGATATGCTACAGCTTTGGTTGTCTACGGACAGAAAGAAAAACACACAGCGGTTGCTGGAGGAGATTACTGCCCGTGCGGCGCGGGGGGAGACGGGGATGCTCCTGATCGTACCGGAGCAGTTTTCCCATACAATGGAGCGGCAGCTTTGCGCCTTCGGCGGGGACAGCATCAGCCGGTGTGCCGAGGTGCTTGGGTTTTCAAGGCTCGCGGCGCGGGTTTTCTCCGAGGTCGGCGGCTGCGCCGAGACAGAGACGGACCCTTCGGGCAGGGTGCTTGCCATGTCGCTTGCCGCCCGTCAGGTGCGCGCGCGGTTAAAGGTCTACGCGAGCTGCGCAGACAAGCCGGAAGCCCTTTTGCAGATGCTCGATACGTTTGACGAGTTCCGTGCCTTCTGCGTCACGCCGACGCGTCTGCGGGAGGCATCAATGTCATTAAGCGGCGCGCTTGCTGTCAAAACGGAGGAGCTTGCGCTGCTGATGGAAAGCTATGACGCGGTATGCGCCAATATGGGGCAGAATCCGCAGACCAAGCTGACGCGTCTGCTGGATGCGTTGGAACGCAGCGGCTTTTCGCGGACGATCTATTTTGACGGCTTTACCGATTTTAACGGCATCGAGCGGGAGATCATAGCACAGCTCCTGCAAAACGGCGCACAGATCAGCGTGAATCTGCAATGCGACGGGGTGCAGCACGGCGCGCAGCAATATGAGACGGCACGCAAAACCGCAAGGCTTTTGACCTCCCTTGCGCAGAAGCAGCAGCTTCCCGTTGAAATCAAGGAGCTTCCGCAGGAGGAAGCGGAAACCGCGCTTGCCTTTTTACGGGCAAGGCTGTTTGCAGGGGAGGAGATGCCCTATCCGCAGGAGCAGGATCAAATCGCTTTGCTTCAGGGTGCGGATTGCGTTGCGGAGTGCCGCACGGCGGTGGGGGAGATCCTGCGCCTTGCGGCGGAGGGAGTGCGCTGGCGGGATATTTCCATCGCCTGCGCTGACTTTTCCACCTACCGCCCGATTTTAGAATCGCTGCTGCGCCGCGCGGAGGTACCTGCCTATTACGCGGGCGACACCGATATCCTTCGCCAACCGATCGCGGCGATGCTCCTGTCCGCATTGGAGGCGGCGACGAATGAGATGGAGCAGGAGGCGGTGCTGGCGTACATAAAATCCGGCTTTTTGCCGCTCTTGCGCGACCGCTGCGACCGCTTGGAAAACTACGCGCTGCTTTGGGGGCTTTCGGGAACGCGCTGGAAAGGCGAATGGACGATGAACCCCGCAGGCGTTGAGGGGCGCATGGATGAGGCGGCGCTTGCGCAATTAAACGAGGATCGGGAGCGGGTGATTGTGCCGCTCTGCCGTCTGCGCGAAAATCTGAGAATGGCGAAAAACGCAGGCGAAATGGTGCTTGCACTGAACGATTTTATTGAGGAGATCACCCTTGCGGAGCAGGCGGAGAACTTTTCCAAGTGCTGCGCAGAAAGCGGCGACTTGCAGAGGGCGCAAGAGTACGCGCAGGTCTATCGGCTCCTGACTACGGTGATGGAGCAGATGTACGGCGTGCTGGGCGAGAGTGTACACACGCCGGAGGAGTTTTACCGTATCTTCCGCACCGCGCTTTCCCAATGCGCCATCGGCACGATCCCTGCGAAGCTCGATTGCGTAACGGTGGGCAGCCTGATGTCTCAGCGCCGCTGTGATACAGCGTATGTATTCTTGCTCGGCGCGAATGAGGGAGCATTCCCCTCGGCACAGACGGAGCGGAGCCTTCTGACCGACGGCGAGCGTCTGCACCTTCTGCGCCTCGGCATTGAGCTTGCGCCGACGGGTGCGGATCGGTTGGAGTTGGAGCTTGCCGCCATGGACAGCGTGCTGAACGCGCCGGGAATGCGGCTGTATCTCGGTGCGGTCGTAGAACGGGAGGCTTATTTGTACAAGCGGGCGCGTAAGCTGCTCCCCAATGCGCGGTGCATCTCGGAGGATACGGAACTGCTCCGCCGCGCGGAACGGGAGTATCTCTCCTATCTCAGCCGTGTGCCGGAACACATCGACCGCCTTGCAGAGGAGGCGCCTCTGCTTGCAAAGCGTGCGCGGAGGTTCTCGGAGGCGAGCGCTTACCGCCCGGGTGCGCTGCAGGAGGAGACGGTGCGCAATCTTTACGGCAAAACGCTGCACCTCTCCTCCACAAAGATCGACCGCTTGGCGGGCTGCCGATTTGCGTACTTTTTGGAATACGGCTTGCACGCGGAGGAGCGGAAGCCCGCGACGCTCAGCCCTACGCTTTACGGCACCTTTGTGCACGATGTGTTGGAGCATACGACGAAGCAGGTGATGCAGGAGGGCGGCTTCTCTGCCGTTCCGCTTTCAAGAGTGCTTAGCATCACGGAGAATCGCATGGAGTGGTACACACAGACACATTTGACGGATGTATTGCAGACGGCGCGAACGGAATACCTGTTTCACCGCAGCTTTTCGGAGGTGCGCATGGTCGTGACGGAGCTGTACCGGGAGCTTTCCGTGTCGCAATTCGAGCCGCAGTGGTTCGAGCTGAAATTTGCCGACGACGGGGCGCTGCCTGCGGTGCGGATCGTCGGGGAAAAGATGCAGGCGGAGCTGCATGGGTTCGTAGACCGCGTGGATATCTGGCGCAGCGGAGATCGCGTCTATGTGCGCGTGATCGACTACAAGACGGGAAAGAAAAGCTTTGATTTTTCCCATGTGTTTTACGGTTTGGGCTTACAGATGCTGCTGTATCTCTTTGCGATAGAGCAGACGGGAGAACGCCTGCTTCACGCGCCGCTGAAGTCTGCGGGAGTGCTGTATTTCCCTGCACGAGTGGAACGTGTTTCCGTTAAGGATAAGCTTGACGAGGCAAAGACGGAGGATATGCGGCGCAAGGCGCAGAAGCGAAGCGGTCTGCTGCTCAATGCCACGCCGGTGCTTCAGGCGATGGAGCCGTGCGAAAATGAGCCGCGCTATCTGCCCTACACGATCAACAAGGTGGGCGAGCGCGAGGGCTATCTTGCATCGGAGGAACAGCTTGCAAAGCTGGAGCGTTTCGTGTTTAAAAAGGTTGCCTCTCTCGGAGACTCGCTTTACAGCGGGGAGATCGACCCGAATCCCTATTATTTTGACACGAAGGACAATGCTTGTAAGTATTGCCCATATCAGACGGTCTGCCGCGAGCTGCCCGAAAAACGGTGGCTGTGCGGACCGGAGGATGCACAGACATTTTGGCAGAGATTGGAGGAGAACGATGGCTGATATCAAGCTGACTCCGCAGCAGCAGGCGGTGGTTGACAATCGCGGCGGCGCGCTGCTTGTCTCCGCCGCTGCCGGCTCGGGAAAGACAAAGGTGCTGATCGATCGCGTGTTCAAGCGCGTGACGGAGGAGCAGGCGAATTTGGATGATTTCCTGCTGATTACCTTCACGCAAGCGGCAGCTTCGGAGCTGCGAGGCAAGCTGGTCAAGGAGCTGAGCGTGCATCTTGCCGCACATCCGAACGATCGGCATCTGCAAAAACAGATGAATCGGGTCTATCTTGCGCAGATTTCCACCGTCCACGCCTTCTGCGGCAACCTGCTGCGGGAGCATGCCCACCGACTCGATCTGCCTGCGGATTTTCATACCTGCGACGATCCGGAAGCGCGGATGCTGCAGGAACAGGCGATGCAGCAGATGCTGGAGGAGGCGTATCAGACAGAGGACTCGCAGACGCTTGCCGCGCTGGATATGCTCGGTGCGGGTAGGACCGACGCGCAGCTTCCGGAGCTGATCCGCAAGGTCTACGCCGATCTGCAATGTGCCGCCGATCCGCAGAAGCGCCTGCAGGAGCTGCGCCAAGCACTGGAGGTTTCCGACTGCAAGGATGTGGGGGAGACCTGCTGGGGTGCTTATCTGCTGCAAGAGCTGCGCAGCGGGTTGGAAAACTGCATTGAACTGCTTGCGCAGGCGCAGACGCTGATCGCCCGGGACGCAAGCCTCGCGCCCTATATGGCAAACTTCAACGAGGACATTGCACTGCTGCGCCGTCTATGCGCCGTGCAGTCGTGGGAGGAAGCAAGAACGGCGGAACGCACCTTCGGGCGTCTGAAGACCGTGAAGAAGTGTGAGGATGAGTCGCTGAAGGAGCGCGTAAAAAAGCTCCGCGACCGCGCGAAGGATACGGTGAAGAAGCTCTTTCAGCGATTCGCGATGCCCTCTGAGGAGGCGCTGAAAGACCTTGCCTCGAGTGCAGACGCGCTGTTCGGTCTGTTGAAGCTGACGGAACGCTATGCCGAGGCGTACCGTGCGCTGAAGCTGCGGCGGCACGCGCTGGACTTTAACGATTTGGAGCATGATACTTTGCGCCTGTTGACGGATCCTTCGGGCGCACCCACCGCTGCGGCAAGGGAGATCGCCGAGCGTTTTACGGAGATCATGGTGGATGAATATCAGGACACCAACGCCGTGCAGGACAGCATCTTCCGTTCGATCTCCAAGCAGGAGCAAAACCTCTTTTATGTCGGTGATGTGAAGCAGTCCATTTACCGCTTCCGTCGCGCCGATCCGACGATTTTTTTGAAAAAGTACCAAGCGTTTTCCGATTATCGCGAGGCGTGCGACGGTGAGCCGAGAAAGATCTTACTTTCGGTCAACTTCCGTTCTGAGCCTGCTATTTTGCAGGCGGCAAACGACGTGTTCCGGCTGACGATGAATGAGCGGGTCGGCGGTCTGCGCTACGGCGATGATGAGGCGCTGCGCACCTTGGCCGAAAAGACACCGCAGCGCGAAAAGCCTGCGGTCGAGCTGCACTGCATCGACACGGAGGGCGTTCCTTCTCAACCGAAGGTGCGGCGTGAGGAGGTTGAAGCAGAATTCGTTGCGCGACGGATCGACCGTATGCTGCGCAATGGTGATACACTGCCCGACGGAGACGGCGTGCGCCCGATCCGTGCGGGAGACATCACCATTCTCCTGCGCTCGCTGACCGGAAAAGCCGAAATATATATGCGCGCGCTGCAGCGATATGGCATCCGCTGCGTCTGCGGCAACGATAATATCTTTCAAACGGAGGAGATACGTCTGGTGGTTGCGCTCCTTCAGATCGTGGATAACCCGCATCAGGATATCCCGCTTCTGACCGTGCTTCTCTCACCGATCTTCCGCGTCTGTGCCGATTTGGCGGCAAGGCTGCGTGCGCAGAACCGCAGCGGAGACATCTATGACACGGTTTGCGCCGCAGAGGAGATGGCGGACTTTGTACTTCAACTGAAAGAGCTGCGTGACTTTGCGCAGAGTGGCACACTGCGGGAGCTGCTTGACGCGATAGACGAACGGCTGTTCCTGCGTCAGATCTTCAGTGCGATGGAGGGTGGTGCGCAGCGCATCAGTAATTTGGATGCGTTTTTCTCGATCGCCGATGGCTTCGAGACAGCGCAGCGGCACGGCTTGCCCGCTTTTCTGCGCTACTTGGAGGTGGTGGGTGAGAAAGGCTACAGCACCGAAGCAGAGGCTTCCTCGGACGCGGTGCAGCTCATGAGCATTCATAAATCCAAGGGCTTGGAATTCCCGGTGGTCTTCCTTGCGGATATGGGAAAGCAGTTTAATGACGAAGACAGCAAGGCGATGGTTTTGACCGATCCCGTGCTGGGGATCGCGGCGAAGGTTTTTGAGACAGAACGCAGTTTGCTCTACCCGACGGTGGGGCAGCAGGCGATCATTGACCGCATTCGAAAGGAAAATCTTTCTGAGGAGATGCGCCTGCTCTATGTTGCCATGACGCGCCCGAAAAACCGCCTTGTGATGACCTACTGCGGCAGCAAGCTGCAATCGCACTTCAGTAAACTCTCGACAGCTCTGACGATCCCACCGGCGCAGTCCACGGTGGAGGAGGTGCGGCATATGGGCGATTGGGTTTTGATGGCTGCCCTTGCCCGCACGGAGGCGGGGGAATTGTTCGCCGTCGGCGGGAATCCCGGATGCGCATCTGTCTCCGAGTATCCGTGGAAGATCACTTATTGCAGCGGTACGGACTATCTGCCCGTGCAGCGGGCGCAGACCTCGGAGCGTACCGCAGAACAGGAACCGCTTCTGCGTCCTAATTTTCTGCGGTATCCGTATTCGGCAGCGACACAGGCACCCAGCAAGCTGACTGCCACGCAGCTCAAGGGGCGGACGCTCGACGAGGAGATTTCCGAACAGACGGTGCGGCTTCCGGAAATCGTGTTTTCCAAGCCGCAATTCAGCTTGCAGCAGCGTCCGCTCACGCCGACGGAACGCGGTACTGCGATCCACCTTGCCATGCAGTATCTCAGCTATGAGGTTTGCACAACACTTGAAGGGGTCGAGCGGGAACTGAAACGACTTGTGGAGGATAAATTCCTGACGCAGCAGCAGGCGGATGTAGTGCCGCCGAAAAAGCTCTTTGCGTTCTTTGACTCGCCCCTCGGCAAGCGCCTGCTATCTGCAAAGCAGCTTGTGCGGGAATTTAAATTCTCCGTGCTGCAGGACGCGTCGATCCTGAGCGGAGCGCTGCGGGGAGAGCAGGTGCTTTTACAGGGCGTGACGGATTGCTGCATCGTGGAGGAGGACGGACTGACGATCCTTGACTTTAAGTCCGACCGCGTTGCACCGGGGAAGGAAGCCGAGCGCGGAGAATACTACCGTGGGCAGCTCGATGCCTACAGCGCCGCCCTTGCGCGGATTTTCTCCCTGCCCGTGAAGGAACGTATTCTCTACTTCTTTGCAACCAATACCGCCGTTACGGTATGAGCCCGTAACGCCAAAGCAAAAAGCTGCATAGTCTGATCGTGAAATGAGGTGATCAGACGATGCAGCTTTTGCAAGCGCAAGCAAAGGTAATGGGTGGGAAGGAGCATCCGAATTTGCACGGAACCGTCAGCTTTACGGCGCGCGGGAACGGCACTGTGGTCGCTGCCGAAATCAGCGGCCTGCCGGAATCGGAAACGGGCTTTTTCGCGTTCCATATCCATGAGGGCGGGGACTGCTGCGGGGAGGGCTTCCCCAATACGAAGGGACATTTTAACCCCGGCAAGCGTGGACATCCATGCCATGCGGGCGACCTGCCTCCTTTGCTGTCCTGCAACGGAAGAGCGGAATTGACGGTTCTGACAAAACGATTTTCCGTCTGCGATGTTCTCGGGAAAACCGTTGTGATCCACGCACAGCCGGACGATTTTCACACGCAGCCCTCCGGAAATGCCGGAACGAAAATCGCCTGCGGCGTGATCTGCAAGCGATAAGAAAAACAATTTGCAAATGCCTCTCGGTGTGCTATACTATGTAGATAATCGAGAGGAGTACGGATATGCTGACAACGGTATTGTTTGATTTGGACGGGACGCTGCTGCCGATGGTGCAGGAGGACTTTGTGCGCGCGTATTTTGCGAGACTGGCAAGCTTTGCCGCGCCTTACGGCTATGAGGCAAAAGCGCTGATAGACACGCTTTGGAAGGGCACGGCGGCAATGGTGCAAAACGACGGCGCAAAGACGAACCGCGAGGTCTTTTGGGACGCCTTTGTTTCCGTCTTCGGAGAGCAGGCGCGGGCGCATGAGGCGGTATTTGAAAAATTCTATGCGACGGATTTCAATCTTGCACAAAACGCCTGCGGGTTTGCACCGGAGGCGGCAGAGACGGTCGAATTCCTGAAAACGAAGGGCATTCGCCGCGTTTTGGCGACGAATCCGATCTTTCCGGCAGTTGCAACGCAGGCGCGCATCCGCTGGGCGGGACTGCACGCGGAGGATTTTGAATTTATTACGACCTATGAGAATTCTCGGCACTGCAAGCCGAATCCTGCCTATTTTGCCGATATCCTGGACCGGATCGGCTGCAGGGCGGAGGAGTGCCTGATGGTCGGCAACGATGCGGTGGAGGATCTGGCGGCGCAGAGAGTCGGGATTCCCGTTTTCCTGCTTACGCCCTGCCTGATCAACCCCAAGGAACGCGAGCTTGGCGATGTCCCGCACGGAGACTTTGCGGCATTGAAGCAAGAACTGAAGGACAGAATTCAGAAAAAATAATTTGCGATTTGCGCGCCGTGTGATATAATACAGATAGAAAGTATTCGACGAAGGAGGTAATTTCCATGAAGCGAATCATTACCATCAGCCGTGAATTCGGCAGCGGCGGACGGAGCGTCGGCAAGCTGGTCGCGGAAAAACTCGGTTACAGCTTTTATGACCGCGAGCTGGTCAATAAGGTTGCAGAGCGCAGCGGTTTTTCCCCTGAGTTTATCGAGGAGAGCGGCGAATACGCCAACGCCCGCAGCAGCCTTTTGTTTGCCCTTGCCACGGCGAGCCAGTATTCCGCCGACGGACTATCCATGCACGACCGCCTTTACATCGAGCAGACGAAAATCGTCGAGGAGCTTGCCGCTGAGGGCGACTGCGTGATCGTCGGGCGCTGCGCGGACTATATTCTGCGGGATCGGAAGGACTGCCTGCATGTCTTTATCCACGCAGATATGGACAGCCGCGCAAAACGGATCGTTGAACGCTACGGCGCGTGTGATAAATCGCCGGAAAAACGGCTCGCAGAGAAGGATCAAAAGCGCAAGGTCTATTATAAGAACTACACGGGGCGCAACTGGGGACAGGCGCAGAACTATGACCTATGCCTCAACAGCGGCGTTCTCGGCATCGAAGCCTGCGCAGAGCTGATCGTGCAGGTTTGCAAATAACTTTTTTCCCTCGGGGTGACCCGAGGGAATGAATTGAGAATATGTTTATCGAAAAACGATAAAAATATATTGACTTTCGAAAAACAATGTGATATACTTGGGACAACTTGGAAAAAGGAGCGAATGCAATGAAAAAGTTGTCTGTTACACTAAAGCTTTCAATTTGCGCTATGGCGCTGTGCGGTTTGCTGCTGTACTTCGGCGCGATCCCGCTTTTTGCGCTCTCGATGCGTACCGCCTATCCGGAATTTGCAAACCGCTTTTGGCCTTGGCTCGCGTTTCTCTGGGGAAGTGCGCTGCCTTGCTTCGGTGTTTTATTCTATGGCTGGAGGGTTGCGGGCGAAATCGGACGGGGCAATGCGTTCAGCGGAGAAAATGCCGCCTCGCTGCGTACCGTTGCGCGGTTGGCGGTGCTTGACACGGTCTATTTTTTCCTGGGTAATATCATTCTGTTCCTGCTCAGCATGAGTCATCCGGGAATTGCCCTCGGGCTTATCGCGGTCTGCGTCGTAGGCGTGATCGTTGCCGCGGTTGCCGACACGCTTTCAAAGCTCATTGCGGAGGCTGCGCGCCTGCGGGAAGAACAGGACTTGACGATTTGAGGTAAAAGTATGATCGTTGTGAATTTGGATGTCATGCTCGCGAAACGGAAAATGACCCTGACGGAGCTTTCGGAGCGCGTTGGCATTACGATGGCGAATCTCTCAATTCTGAAAACAGGAAAAGCGAGGGCAATTCGCTTCGAGACCCTTGATAAGCTCTGTGCTGCGTTGGACTGCCAGCCGATGGAGCTTTTGGAATGGAGAAAAGAAGTATGAAAAAAAGGCTGACTGCGCTGCTCCTGCTGATAGGTATCGCACTACAGGTGAGCGGATGCGTGTTCGTGCACGATGAGGCAATTCCACGGGGATATCTGCGCACCGAGGAATACCATGACTCGGATGGAATGCAGGATTCGATCGACTATTGCAAATACTTCTATGGGTCTGAAGGAGAAGAAAAGCTTCGTGCAAGCGGAAAGTATCAAGAGGTGAATGCAAAGGATGTACGCCTGCTGCAAGCGTATTTCGAGGATTTCCGCAACTGGATGGAAGCTACCGATCAGCTTGAACGCTATGATTTTGAAACCGAGAGCATCAATGCGGGCGATTTGTTCTTTCTGCGCACGAAGGACGGGTATCCCGAATTCGGCTATTATTCCCTGTATTTTTTCGACAGCGAGAGCAACGTGTTATATTATATTCACGCCAACATTTAATGCTGATTTTTGCTTCAATTCTTTCATCAAGAATTCCGTGTGCTTCGCACGGATCAAAAAACGGGCGGCTGATAGCCGCCCCTACGAGATAT
>CAMAEX010000046.1:0-10097 GCA_945832065.1 uncultured Clostridia bacterium
ACAGGGGGATAGCCTATGGAATTCCTGCTGCCCTGCTGGAGCCTGTCCCGTTTGATTCCGGTTCTCGGCTTTGTGATTCTCGCGCTGGCGCTGATCCTGTTTTACTTCTCCGCGATGCGGCCGCGGCGCGGGACGACGGAGTGGATGTCCCGGCTCGACCGGCCGCGCTTTTCCGCGCTCCGCTGCTCCCGTCTGCGCCCCATGGACGCGCTCTGGGGCTTGCTTGCCGCGCTGGCCGGCGCGGGTGCGGCGATGCTGACCGCTTCCGGCTTTGCCGGGGACGTTTCGCTGCTGCTTCGCTGGCAGACGCTTCTGCCTGCGGGAATTTCCGCGGCTTTTTACCTGTCGCTGCGCCTGCTGTGCGCCGACGCGCTGACGGCTGCGCTGTCCGCCGCGCTGCTTCCGGCCATGCTGTCGGACCCGCCGCTGCCTGCGGCAATCGTGGTTCTGTCGCTGCTGCTGCTTCTGCTCTGGCTGGGAAGGGACCCGGAAAAGGATCTGTTTCCCGCGGGCATGCTGCTGCCCGTCTTTACGCTGCTGTTCGGCGCGGCGGTGCTGCTGGAGAAGCGGCTGTTCTGGCTGGCGCCGGTTTATGTCGGCGCGTATCTCTTCGCCCAGCTCCAGCGCTGGCATTTCAGCGAACGCTATCGGGGAAAACGGCTGCTGCTGTCCCTTGTGCTGACGGTGCTGACCGTGGCGGCCTGCGCCCTGGCCCTCTATGCCGGCCGGTTCCTGCCGGCGGGTTTTACGGGAGGGAAAGACTTCTTCCGTGGATTCTTCCGCCGTACAGAGGACAGCCTTGCGGCGCTGTATGCCGGGATCGGGCCGGTACGGCTGCAATGGCGGGACTGCCTTCTGCTCCTGTACGCCGCGGCTGCCGTATTCCCCGTGCTGCATGGCGCGATCCGTCGCAGGGAGCTGCGCTGTCTCGCAATGCTGCTCTTTCCCCTGCCGTTTTTCGCCCTGTGGCTGTTCGGCGGCATCAATCTGCTGCCTCTGGCCCTCCTGCCGCTGCCGGCTTGGACGCTCACAACGCTGGGGCGGCGCTGGCGCGGCGCGGAGATTTTATGTGCCGTGGCGATGCCCCTGTTTTATCTGATGGAATTATGGATACCCTAGGGAAGCTCTGAATAAATCTGCAAGAGCGGTCAGCGAGAGATTTTGTCGCAAATTGAGGTTGGAAAACCGCAGGAATACTTTGTGTATTTCAAGGTTTTCCAACCGAAAAGCTGCGGCAAAAGATCCGCTGAGCGCCGACGCTGATTTGTTCAGAGGTTCCCTAAGGGTGAATGGCTGTCGAGCGCTCCGCGGGATTAAAAAACGGGCGGCTAAAGCCGCCCGCAGGAGATATTTCGCAGTTTACGCCGTAGGGGCGGATATTATCCGCCAAGTGCAGGAGTACAAGAGATCGGCAAGAGATTGCCACGGGCGCAGGCGCCCTCGCAATGACAAAAGGGAGCCAATACACATTTTTCAATCCGTGCGAAGCACACCACAGTCCTTCACCCTTAGTCCTTAGCTCTTAGTCCAAGAAGTCTGTCCACAGACGCTTCAAGGATGCCGCACGCTACAGCTTCCCACAGACAGCAGCCTATTCGCGATTCACTATGAAGACGATCTCCCCCCGAAATTGCGGAGGGAGATCGCTTTTTATTGCAGATACCGCTCTTCGAGCGTCTGCACCATATTGATATAGGTATCGCGGCAGTCGGTGTAGCGGTTTTCGCACAAAGCCCGATAGCAGGGTGTCAGCCAGCGCTCACGCAGCTCTGCGTAGCGTGCGTCCCGATCGTCGCACAGGTCGATACAGGTGACGATGCTCGGCGCGACCATATAGTATTCCTCGATCATGTCCTTGCCGCCATGCTCCGTCAGCCAGCCGTCGCGGAAGGCGCGGAAGGCGGTCAGCTCTGCGCAGTCGTCGGGCTTTCCCTCAAAGGCGCAGGTCGCGGTCGTGATGAAGCAGAGCTTGCGCCGCTTGAAGCCGCCGACCAGCACATCATAGTCACCCGGCATCCACTGCTCCTTCGGCCAGCGCTTCAGCCAGCCCTCGTGCAGGGCGGTGCGGAACGCCTCGGCAGATTTGAGCTGCAGCTTTTTTACGAGCGGTGTCAAGAAGATTGCAAGCACGACCTTGACCTCAAACATCAGATTCGCCTTTTGGGTCTTTTTGTTCCACCGCGGATCCTTCTGCATATAGGCTTCCAGCTCGTCCAAAAGATCCTCCGCGATCTCGTGCATACACTCCTCCGTCTTTCCCGGACGGAGCGAGGCGCAGACATCGAGCTTTTCCAAAACCCCTTTGTTTTCCTGCTCGTAGCTGTCAAATGTGGGAATAAAGTCCTTCCGCGTGATCTTCTTGTGATAGTCCGGATATTTTGTCACGGTCTTCGGCAGTGCTTCCCGCAGCTCGGCGCGTACCTTCTCATAATCGCTGCCTGCGCTCTCGTTCATCGCCTTGACGGCGGCGGTGCGGGCGCGCTTGCCGCAGTACATGCAGGAAAATTCCTCCAGCGCGGCGGGGATCTCCAACGCATTGCCGCATTCGGGACAGGTCAGGTGGATCATTTCAGCCATCCGTCTCACACTCCTTTGTCTGTTATTTTTCCATATTTCGCGCGCCGTGTCAACCGGGAAGGGAAACTTTTTTCATTCCGTTCACATTTTTTCGCAGATGCGGGAAATACTACGCCTGAAAAGAGGGGGATATTATGCAGACCTTTACGCTCGGCACGCGCCTGTGCTTTGGAGAAAACGCGCTTGCGGCACTGGAAGCACTCGGGGCAAAGCGGGTGCTGCTCATCACGGACAAATTCTTCGCGGAAAACGGAACGGCGCAAAAAATCGCTGACCTGTGCCACGGGGAGACGCGCATCTTTGCCGAGGTGCAGCCCGATCCGCCCTTGGAGCTTGTGGCACGCGGCGTGGCGATCCTGCAGGAATTTCAGCCCGATGTCCTGCTCGCTCTCGGCGGCGGCAGCGCCATCGACTGCGCCAAGGGCATCCGCTCCCTCGGAAAGTCCGCAGCAAAGCTCGTCGCCGTCCCGACCACCTCCGGCACCGGCTCCGAGGTCACCTCCTTTGCCATTTTGACCCACGAGGGCGTGAAGCACCCGCTGGTGGAGGATGCCCTGCGCCCCGCCCTCGCGATCCTGGACGCAAGCCTTCTCGACAAGCTGCCCGCCGGTCTGGTCGCGGACGCGGGCATGGACACGCTCTCGCACTGCCTGGAGGCAGTCGCGGCAAAGAACGCCTCGGCATTCTCCGATGCCCTCGCCCAAAACGCCGCCCGCTGCGTCCTTGCCGACCTGTCCGCCTCCTATACCCTTGCCAAAAGCGGCAAAACGGACAGAGCCTTGCGGGGCAGGCTGCACGAGGCGGCGACCATGGCAGGCATCGCCTTTGACAACGCAGGGCTGGGTGCGTGCCACGCCCTCTCCCACGCCTTAGGCGGCGCATTCCACCTCGCCCACGGCAAGCTCAACGGCATTTTGCTCCCGCATATCCTGGAGTTTAATCTTCCCGCTGCGGGAGAAGCCTATGCCCGCCTTGCCGCCTCCTGCAAGCTGACCGGCGCGCGCGGCTTGATTTATGCTGTCCGTCGGCTCCGGCAGCGCTTAGACCTGCCGGAGACACTGACGCAGGCAGGCTTGGAGCGCGGCACGGTGCTTGGAAAAGCGGAGGAAATCGCGGAGGCTGCTGCAAATGATCCCTGTGCGGCGTCCAATCCCCGTCCCTTGACAAAGGCGGACTTCTCCCGTCTGCTCCGCGCTGCCCTATGACGGACGAACGGCTTTTGTCGGTGGGCATCGACATCGGCACGACCACGACGCAGCTTGTGATCTCGCGCCTCACCCTCCGCAATGTGGGCGCGGCGTTCAGCGTCCCGCAATTCGCCATCGCGGAAAAAGAGGTGCTTTACCGCAGCGCCATCCACTTTACGCCCCTGCTGTCCGATACCCGTATCGACGCATCGGGTGTCCGAGAGATTGTCGAGGGGGAATACGCCGCCTCAGGCTTTGAAAAAAGGGACATTCAGACCGGCGCGGTCATCATCACGGGCGAGACGGCGCGCAAGGAAAACGCCCGAGAGGTGTTAAACGCCCTGTCCGACTTTGCAGGAGACTTCGTCGTGGCAACGGCAGGACCTGCGCTGGAAAGCGTCTTGGCAGGCAAAGGCTCCGGCGCGCAGGCGTATTCGGAGGAGCGCCGCTGCGCCGTCTTGAATCTCGACATCGGCGGCGGCACGACGAACCTCGCCCTGTTTGAAAACGGGAAATTAAAAGACACCGGCTGCCTCAATGTAGGCGGTCGGCTGATGAAATTCGATCCGGACGGCACGCTCACCTACCTCTCCCCCGTCCTGCGCCCGCATTTTGATTTCCGAATCGGGCAGCGCCTGACGGAGGCGGACTTACAGCCGGTGCTAAAGCTTCTCGTCGAAATCCTCTGCCGCACCGTCAGCGGGCAAGGCGGCATTGCCGACTTTATCACGGATAAGGCCATCACCGTCACCGGGGCGCCGCTGCTGTCCTTCTCCGGCGGCGTTGCCGACCTCATCGACGATCAGCCGCGCGCTCCCTTCGCCTACGGTGATCTCGGCGTCCTGCTGGGTCGGGCGATCTATCATTCCACCCTGTGTCAGGGCCGCTTCCTGCGGGCAAAGGAAACCATCCGCGCGACGGTCATCGGCGCGGGCAGCCACGCAACGGAGCTGTCCGGCAGCACCATTTTCTATGATCGCGTGCGTTTCCCGCTGAAGAACCTCCCCGTCGCGGCGCTGTCGGAGGAGGAGGAAGCGTTGGAGCCACCTGCCCTCGCGGAGAAAATACGGACAAAGACCGCCCTGTTTTCCCCTGACGGCACACCCACGGTTTTGGCACTGCACGGCTTGGAAAATCCGCGCTTTTCTGAATTATGTAAACTTGCCGACGGTGTCGCCCTCGGGCTGCGGGACTGCGCGGAGGCGGGGAACCCGCTCATCATCGCGGTGCGTGCGGACATGGGCAAGGCACTGGGGCAGGCGGTGGGGATGCTGCTGCCGGAAGTGCCGCTGGTCTGTCTTGACTCGGTCGCCCTCCCCGAAGGCTCCTACCTCGACATCGGCGCCCCCGTCGCTGACGGACAAGTCCTCCCCGTGGTCGTCAAAACCCTCGCCCTCGGATAGGCAGAGATTAGCAAACAGTGAATCGTGAATGGTGAATGGTGAATAACGAAACGCCGTTCCGACTTTCTCTGTTTCTTGCCTACCTGTACGCACTTGATACTTCCTGCACAAGATTGTACCCGCAAGGGGTATGCCGCATCCGTAACGCTCGTTCCTCGCGAACGGCTGCGCTACCGCGTCGCTGCGCTCCTCGCAATGACACGGAGAGGCTACCCCATTTGTCATTGCGAGACCAGTGCGCACACTGGTCGTGGCAATCTCCGGCTGTAGGTTTGTTCGCACTTGCTATTTCCTGCACGAGATTGTACCAGCAAGGGGTATGCCGCATCCGTAACGCTCGTTCCTCGCGAACGGCTGCGCTACCGCGTCGCTGCGCTCCTCGCAATGACATCGTAGGGAGCTTATACGCAGTCGGGTGTGCCTGCACACGACCTATTCACTATTCACTATTCACTATTCACCATTCACTATCCACCAACCGCCCCACCCAAACGCACGCACTACATTATAAAAAGGAGCTGTTCATTTGAAGCTGAAAGCACTGCTGTTCGGAAAAACCTACACCTTCCGCGATGTCAAGGAAGTCCTTGCGAAGGCGAATGAGGAAAAATCGGGCGACAAATTGGCAGGCGTCGCCGCAAAGAGCGCGGAAGAGCGCGTCGCAGCAAAGGTCGTGCTGTCGGAGCTGCTGCTGTCCGACCTGCGCGAAAATCCCGTCGTCCCCTACGAGCTGGACGAGGTCACGCGCATCATTCAGGACGATGTCAACGAGCGCATTTATCAGGAGATTCGCGGCTGGAGCGTCTCGGAGCTGCGGGAGTGGCTGCTCTCCGAAACGACCACGACCGCCGATATTGCAAGGGTGCGGCGCGGTCTGACAAGCGAGATGGTCGCCGCCGTCTGTAAGCTGATGAGCAACTTAGACCTCATCACCTGCGCGAAAAAAATGCCCGTCACCGCCCACTGCAACACCACCATCGGCTTGCCCGGGACGCTCTCGTGCCGTTTGCAGCCGAATCACCCGACGGACGATATCGACGGTATTGTCGCCTCGGTCATGGAGGGCTTGACCTTCGGCGCGGGGGACGCGGTGATCGGCTTGAATCCCGCCGGCGACACCGTAGACAGCACCAGGCGCATCCTCACAAAGTTTGACGAGCTCAAGCGCAGGTATGAGATCCCGACGCAGATCTGCGTTCTGGCGCATATCACCACGCAAATGCGCGCGATCGAGGCAGGTGCGCCCGCCGACCTCATCTTCCAGTCCATCGCAGGCTCCCAGAAGGGCAACGAGGCCTTCGGCTTTGACGGCAAGACCGTCGAGCAGGCGCGGCAGCTTGCCCTTACGCAAGGCACGGCGGAGGGTCCGAACGTCCTCTATTTCGAGACGGGACAAGGCTCCGAGCTGTCCAGCGAGGCGCATTTCGGCGCGGATCAGGTGACGATGGAGGCGCGCTGCTACGGCTTTGCCAAGCGCTATCAGCCGTTCTTGGTCAACACCGTGGTCGGCTTCATCGGGCCTGAATATCTCTATGACGCAAGGCAGGTCATCCGCGCGGGACTGGAGGATCACTTCATGGGCAAGCTCACGGGCATCCCAATGGGCTGCGACGCGTGCTACACCAACCATATGAAAGCCGACCAAAACGACATTGAAAACCTCGCCGCCCTGCTGACGGCGGCAGGCTGCAACTATTTCATGGGCATCCCCCACGGCGACGATGTCATGCTCAATTATCAGACGACCGGCTTCCGCGAGACGGCGACGCTGCGGAGCATTTTCGGTCTGACGGCGATCCCGCCGTTCCAGCGCTGGCTTGAGCGCATGGGCTTCGTGGAAAACGGCAGGCTCACGGCAAAAGCGGGCGACGGCTCGGCACTGTTATAAAGGAGGCGCGGAATGAACAAAGAGGAACTGAAAACCATTGTCGCGCAGATGCTGCGGGAGCTGCACACGGGAGAGCACCCCGAGCCGGCCGTCAAAGCGGGCGACTATAAGCCCACGCAGAACCTGCGCACGGAGGACGGCGGCGTGATCGCCGACATCACAACCGTCGATCTGCGCAAGCAGTATCTGGTGGAGAACCCGAAAAACGCGGCGGCATTTATGGCACTCAAAGCCAAAACCCCCGCGCGCCTCGGCGTCGGACGGGCAGGCACGCGCTATAAGACCGCGACGCTGCTCCGCTTCCGCGCGGATCACGCGGCGGCGCAGGACAGCGTGTTCTCCCTCGTCCCCGAGGATTTTGCCAAGGCAAACGGACTGATCCCGGTCAAGACCGAGTGCCGCGACAAGGACGAATATCTGACGCGCCCCGACCTCGGACGGCGCTTTGACGAGCAGAATCAAATCGTCATCCGCGAGACCTGCGCGGATCAGCGCGTCCTGCTCGTCATCGGCGACGGGCTGTCCTCTGCGGCGATCGAGGCAAACGCCATCGACTGCGCCGCTGCCATCCGGCAGGGGTTAAAAAGCTACGGCATTGAGCTTGGCAAGAGCCTGTTCATCAAATTCTGCCGCGTCGGCGCGTCCGACCACATCGGTGATCTGACGGGCTGCGAGCTGGTCTGTATGCTCGTCGGCGAACGCCCGGGCTTGGTGACGAACGAGTCCATGTCCGCCTATATCACCTACCGCCCCCATCGGGGCATCTCCGAGTCAAAGCGCACCGTGGTGTCAAACATCCACCGGCAGGGCGTTTCGGCAGTGGAGGCAGGTGCGCATATCGCCTCGCTGATCGACAAAATGCTCAAGCAAAAGGCATCGGGCATTGATCTCGTACAGGAGGTAACAGCATGATCGGGCAGTTGATTCCGGTAAAGACCCTCTCCGTGCAGCTCATTGCCAATGTCAGTCAGGGGCTGCGCAAAGCGTTAAAGCTCCCGAAGGAGTGCAGCACCGTCGGACTGCTCTCCACGGATTGCGACGACGCGACCTATATCGCGCTCGACGAGGCGACCAAGGCGGCAAGCGTCGGCGTGGTCTACGCGAGGAGCCTCTACGCAGGCGCGTCCAACGCCTCAACGAAGCTGGCAGGGGAGGTCATCGGCGTCCTCGGCGGCCGCAACCCCTCGGAGGTCAAGAGCGGCTTGCAGGCGGCGTGCGCCGCCCTCGACAGCCTCGGCTTCCGCACCGCGAATGAAGAGGGTGACATCGTCTATCTCGCCCACTGCGTCTCGCGCACTGGCAGTTATCTGTCCTCCCTCGCCCATATTCCCCTCGGGCAGCCGCTGGCGTACCTGATCGCGCCGCCCGTGGAGGCGGTCGTGGGCTTGGACGCGGCGCTCAAGGCTTCGGATGTGGAGCTGAAGGAATTCTTCGCCCCGCCCAGTGAGACGAACTTCGCAGGCGGGCTGCTCACCGGCACGCAGTCGGCGTGTCAGGCAGCGTGCGACGCCTTTGCAGAG
The DNA here is from genome assembly GCA_945832065.1 of uncultured Clostridia bacterium. Lineage (GTDB taxonomy): Bacteria > Bacillota > Clostridia > Oscillospirales > Oscillospiraceae > JAZOXB01. Next base: position 8,576 of record CAMAEX010000046.1, read on the forward strand.
GCAATCCGGGCAGTCGCAAGCGCGCCGATCGAATAGGAGGAAAGCACATGGAATTGGATAAGGATTTACGCTCCGTGCAGGAGGCAAGGACGCTCCTCTGTCAGGCGGAGGCGGCATTTCAGACCCTACGCACCTTCCGGCAGGAGCAGCTCGACGCCATCACGGAGGCGATCTCCCGCGCGGGCAGCGAGAACGCCGCCATGCTTGGAAAAATGGCGTGCGAGGAGACGGGCTTCGGCAACGCGAGGGATAAGGAAGCCAAAAACCGCTTTGCCGCCGAACGCGTCTACCATGCGATTCGCGGCATGAAAACCGTCGGCATCCTGCGCGAGGATCGGGACAGGCGCGTCTGGGATGTGGGCGTGCCCGTCGGCGTAATCGCGGGCATCGTCCCCTCGACGAACCCGACCTCAACGGTCATTTATAAGGCGATGATCGCCCTCAAGGCAGGCAGCCCCATCGTCTTTTCGCCCCACCCCCACGCGGTGCAATGCACCACGAAGGCAGCGGAGCTGATCTCCCGTGCGGCGGAGGCGGCAGGCTGCCCCAAGGGCGCAATCGGCTGCATTCCCACGCCGACCATGCCCGCCGTGCAGGAGCTGATGCGCCACGAATACACCCGCCTCATCCTCGCCACGGGCGGCGGCGCGATGGTGCGGGCGGCATATTCGTCGGGCAAACCCGCCATCGGCGTGGGCGCAGGCAACGGGCCTGCCTATATCCACAAATCCGCCGATATCCCCAAGGCGGTGGCAGACATCATCCGCTCGAAAACCTTTGACAACGGCACGGTCTGCGCCTCGGAGCAAAGCGTTGTGATCGAGGAATGCTGCGCGGAGAAGGTCAAGGCGGAGTTTCAGCGGCAGGGCGCTTACTTCCTCCCCACGGAGGAGGCTGGGAAGCTCGCCAAGCTCCTCCTGCGGGCGGACGGCTCCATCAACCCCAAGGTCGTGGGCAAGACCGCCTGCGAGGTCGCCGCGCTTGCCGGCTTCACCGTCCCGCAGGGCACAAAGGTGCTGATCGCCCGCGAGACGGAGGCGGGACCGACAAGACCCTACTCCCGGGAAAAGCTCTGCCCCGTTCTCGCTCTGTTCATCGAGCGCGACGAGAATACCGTCTTAAAGCGCGCCGTCGAGGTGCTGTTGGGCGAGGGCGCGGGACACACCTTCGCCATCCACGCCAGGGACGAGGCGGTCATTCGACGCTTTGCGTTGGAGATTCCCGTCTCCCGCTTCCTGGTCAATACCCCCGCCTCGCTGGGCGGCATCGGACTGACAACGAACCTGTTCCCCGCCCTCACCCTTGGCTGCGGCGCGGTGGGCGGCAGCTCGTCGTCGAACAATATCGGTCCGCTCGACCTCATCAACCTGCGCCGCGTGGCGTGGGGCACGGAGGAAGGGAAAAATTCCGCTCTGCCGCAGGCGGACGCAGCGCTCGTCGAAACCCTGACACAGGAGATCCTGCGCAGACTGATACTGAAAACCGATTAAAATATTCATTTCAATCGGTTTTCAACGCCGTA
>CAMAEX010000047.1:0-9986 GCA_945832065.1 uncultured Clostridia bacterium
CTCCAGACTGAGCAGGCAAACTTCAATCAGATGAAGCAGTATCTTTGAGGCTTTGCGCACCTTTTCGCTCCCTTGCGCATAGACTATATGCAGTGACCGCCGATGAAATACCGCCTGCGGGCGGTTTCATCGTCGCGGCATGCAAGGAGGTGCTTTATGGCAGAAGGCGGTTATTTGACTGTTCGCACTTACACATCTTCGGCGCAGCTTCCGGTCGTCGGCGCAACGGTTTCTGTCACGGAAGAAGGTACAAACGGAGCACGATTGATCGCAACACGCATCACAGATCGGAGCGGCAAGACCACGCCAATCCAAATCAGCACACCGAATCGCAGCGAAAGCCTGACTCCCGGGCAGGCCGTTCCCTTTACAAAGGTAAATGTCATGATTGAGAAGGTTGGTTTTGATCGCGTGCTGATCGAAAACGCGCAGCTTTTCGCAGGGATCACCAGCGAGCTGAATGTGGAGATGCTTCCGCTCGGGGAAAGTCCCGGCAGCTTCAACACAACCGAGCTTGTGGATGTCACCCCGCAGGAGTTATAAGCCATGCCGGAAATTCTTCCGTACATCCCGGAAAGCATCACCGTCCATCTCGGCGCACCGGACGCAAGTGCCGCCAATGTGCGTGTTCCGTTTGTGGACTATGTGAAAAATGTTGCCTCAAGCGAAATCTACCCGACATGGGACGAGAGCGCACTGACTGCGAATATTCTTGCGATCATCTCCTTTGCGCTCAACCGTGTCTATACGGAGTTTTATCGCAGCCGCGGCTACGATTTTGATATCACATCTTCCACCGCAATCGACCAGAAATTTATCAACGGCAGATGCTATTTTGACAGTGTTTCAAGAATTACCGACAAGATATTTTCCGATTACCTGCGCCGCATCGGTTTTATCGAACCGCTGGCTGCAAAATTCTGTAACGGAACCACCGTCACTTGCGAAGGTCTGAGTCAATGGGGTTCCCAGAATTTGGCGCAGCAGGGGCTGAATTCCGTGCAGATTCTGCGGTACTACTACGGCAACAATATTGAAATTGTCAATAATGCTCCCGTGCGGGGCTACACCCCCTCCTACCCCGGAACTCCGCTGCGCGTCGGCTCGCGGGGGCCGAGTGTCGTTCAGGCGCAGGTTATGCTGAACCGTGTTGGGGAAAACTATCCCGCGATCCCGCGTGTCGCAACTGACGGCATTTTCGGCGAGCTGACGGAAGCTGCCGTTCGACATTTCCAGGAAATTTTCGATTTAACATCCGACGGAATTATCGGCGAAGCAACATGGTACCAGCTTGTGCGGCTGTATGTCGGTGTAACCAATCTCGCCGAGCTGGAATCACAGGGGCAGACCTTCTATGCGATCAACTGGCAAGCACCGAACAACCTGCAATCCGGAAGCCGCGGACAAAAGGTCAGTCAGCTTCAGTATATGCTGAACATAATGGCAGAGTATGTCTCCTCCATTCCGCCTGTAGCGGTAGACGGCATTTTCGGACCGCGAACACAGGAAGCGGTGCGCGCGTTTCAGCGTTTTGCCGGTCTTCCGGAGGACGGCATCGTCGGTCCGCAGACATGGAACGCGCTTTATAGCCGCGCCATCACACTGATCAAAGAGCCGGCGGTCCCGCTGTCAAAATACCCGGGGGAAACGATCAGCTTAGGCGATACGGATTTTTCATAACAGGAGGGATTCCATGAGTTTTGCAAAAACACCGGTGCCTGCCCCCATTCATGACTTACAGACCATGCTGCGGGTCGTATTGCCGGAGCATGGCTTAGGCAGAGACGGCATATACGGTAAGGAAACGCACGAAGCCGTAAAAAAATATCAGGCGTCTCAAGGTCTTCCCGAAAACGGCGTAACCGACCAAGCAACCTGGGACGCATTGATAAAGGATTACGAGTATGCGCTTGTTCTGCAAGCTGAGGCAGCGCCGCTGCAGATCATCCTGCAGCCCAATCAAGTGCTTGAGCGCGGATCAAAAAATCTGCATGTCTACCTCGTACAGGGGATGCTCATGGCACTGTCTCGGTTCTATTACGATATGCCGACATTGCTCGTGACCGGTACTCTCGACGAGCCGACGGCAAACGCGCTGCTTTGGCTGCAAAAGGCAGGCGATCTGCCCGAAACCGGTACCCTTGACAAGCACACATGGCGTCATCTCGCAGCCCAATACCGTCTCATGGTCGGTGACGGAACCGGTTCCTTCCCCGTGCGGAGAACACATCGAACTACCGCCGAGCGGCGATGAATTGCGTTGTTGCGAATTGATCCAAAGCTTCTCTGTCCCAAGCGTTTATTGACACTATCTTCCCTTTTTAGCAAACCTCCGTAACGCTGCCTCGGCTCCGGTCAAGGCAGCGTTTTTATTCTTTTGTGCTGCAATGCAGTCAAAAGACGGAGAAAAATGCATCGATTTTTCTTGAATATTGATTCAAAATGCACAAAAAAATTTTCCGTATTTCTTTCGCGGATGATTGCTTCCGTTTTGTCCGTGACACATGAACGCTTGTCTTTATTTGCATCGCATCTATAGATATAACTTACATAAGTATATGTCATTTTCCCGCATATTTCGTTATTTTGTACGAAGCGCCCCAAATTTGACAAAGAATTTGTTTTAATAGTATAATGTATGCAAGCAACAAGCCACGGAAGGAGCGATTCTATGCTGTTCGAAGCAAATCACCAACCCGCACCGCCGCTGTATGATCCGTCCTTTGAGCACGACAGCTGCGGTATTGGCGCGATCATCAATATCAAAGGAAAGCCCTCGCATGCTTTGGTGGAACGCACACTGCATATCGTCGAGCATTTGGAGCATCGTGCCGGTAAGGACGCTGAGGGAAAAACAGGCGACGGCGTCGGTATTCTCCTGCAAATCTCTCATAAATTTTTCTTGAAAGCAGCTGCGCAGGTAGGGATTAAGCTCGGTGACGCACGCAGCTACGGTGTCGGTATGTTCTTTTTGCCGCAGGACGGACTTTTGCGCCGTCAGCGGATGAAGATGTTTGAGCTGATGGTGCGGCAGGAGGGAATGGAGCTTCTCGGCTGGCGTGAAGTACCCGTCCATCCCGAGATCATCGGTGCGCGCGCAGCAAAGGCGATGCCCGCCATATATCAGGCATTCATTGCAAAACCGCTCGGCTGTGAAGTCGGCTTGCCCTTTGACCGCAGGCTCTATATCGTCCGCCGTATTTTCGAGCAGGCAAGCTCAGAGGATTCCTATGTTGTCTCTCTCTCCTCCCGTACCATTGTGTATAAGGGAATGCTGCTGGTCGGAGAGCTGCGTCTGTTCTACGACGATCTGCGAGACCCGGACTACGAGTCCGCCATCGCAATGACGCACTCGCGCTTTTCCACGAATACCAATCCGAGTTGGGAGCGCGCACACCCCTATCGCCTGCTTGTGCACAACGGCGAGATCAACACCATACGCGGCAACGCGGACAAGATGGCATTGCGCGAGGAGGGTATGTCCTCTCCGGCACTGGCAAACGAGATGTATAAGGTGCGTCCGGTCATTGATCCGCGCGGTTCGGATTCCGCGATGCTGGACAACACGCTGGAGTTCCTGATGATGAGCGGAATGGAGCTGCCGCAGGCGGTGATGACGCTGATCCCCGAGCCGTGGAGTCACGAGCGCGACCTCTCCCCTGCCAAGCGTGATTTTTACCAATACCACGCCATCCTGATGGAGCCCTGGGACGGTCCCGCCTCCATTTTATTCTCTGACGGCGATGTTGTCGGCGCAGTGCTTGACCGCAACGGTCTGCGTCCCTCCCGCTACTATATCACGGATGAAGATGAACTGATCCTCGCCTCCGAGGTCGGTGTCGCCGAGGTGGAGGAAAGCCATATCATCCGTAAGGACCGTCTGCGCCCGGGTAAAATGCTCCTGATCGACACGAAAGAGGGGCGCCTAATCGACGATGAGGCACTGAAGAGCAGCTATGCAGCGCGTTATCCTTACGGAGAGTGGCTTGACCGTCAGATGCTGCGGCTTTCCGAGCTGTCGGCGCCGAATCGTGCTTCGCAGCAGTTCACCGTGCAAAACCGCGCGCGTTTGAAAAAAGCGTTCGGCTATCACTACGAGGACTACCGTTCCAGTATCTGCGTCATGGCAAGAACCGGCGCTGAACCGATCGTCTCCATGGGCTGCGATACACCGATCCCGGTGCTGTCCGCCTATCCGCGGCCGCTGTTTGAATACTTTAAGCAGTTATTTGCGCAGGTGACGAACCCACCGATTGACGCAATCCGTGAAAAGCTCGTCACCGATACAAGCGTCTATATCGGCGCAATGGGTAATCTGCTTGTGCCGAGCGAGGAGAACTGCAATGCCATCAAGCTCGATACCCCCATTCTCACAAATCTGGAATTGCAAAAGCTGAAGAATCTACGCATTCGCGGCTTCAAGGTCGCCACACAGTCGATTCTCTATTATAAGGGGACCTCGTTGGAGAAAGCGCTCGACCGTCTGTTTGTGGAGGTTGATAAGCACTGCAAGGACGGCGCAAACATCATCATTCTGACAGACCGAGGGGTAGACGAATATCATGTTGCCATTCCCTCTCTGCTCGCGGTCTCCGCGATCCATCAGCACCTTGTCCGCACCAAGCAGGGCAGCTCCGTCGCGCTGGTCTTAGAGAGCGGAGAGCCGCGTGAGGTGCACCATTTTGCCGCGCTTCTGGGCTACGGCGCGTGCGCGGTAAACCCCTATCTTGCCCACGAGAGCGTCTTGCAGCTCATCGAAAATGGGCTGCTGGATAAGGATGCCGGACAAGCCATTGCGGACTATAACCGTGCCGTCGTTGCGGGCATCGTCAAGATCGCCTCAAAAATGGGAATTTCAACGCTGCAATCGTATCAAGGCTCAAAAATGTTCGAAGCCGTCGGCATTGACCCCGCTGTCGTAGAGAAATACTTTACCGGCACGCTCAGCCGCATCGGCGGCATCACCTTAAAGGATCTTGAAAAGCAGAATGACGAGCTGCACAGCAAGGCATTTGATCCGCTGGGCTTCTATGTCGACCTGACCTTGGAAAGTCCCGGCATCCACCGCGAGCGCGGCGGAAAGGAGACGCACCGCTACGATCCGCTGACCATCTCACTGCTGCAGCAAGCGACGCGCACCGGGGATTATGCGCTATTTAAGCAATACACCGCCACGCTCTATCCCCGGGGCGCGACACCGAATATACGATCCCTGCTCCGGGTCAAATGGGCGGATACGCCTCTTCCCCTTTCCGAGATCGAAAGCGAGGACGAGATCGTCAAGCGCTTCCGCACGGGTGCAATGAGCTTCGGCTCCATCTCCCCCGAGGCGCACGAATGCCTTGCCATCGCAATGAACCGTCTCGGCGGACGCTCGAATACGGGCGAGGGCGGCGAAAAACGCGAGCGCCTGACCGTCGGCGCAGACGGCATTGACCGCTGCAGCGCGGTCAAGCAGGTCGCTTCTGGACGCTTCGGCGTGACCGGAGAATACCTGCTGCACGCCAAAGAGATTCAGATCAAAATGGCACAGGGCGCAAAGCCCGGCGAGGGCGGACACCTTCCGGGCGCAAAGGTCTATCCGTGGGTTGCGGAAACACGCTGCTCCACGCCGGGCGTCGGTCTGATCTCTCCGCCGCCGCATCACGACATCTATTCCATCGAGGATCTTGCGCAGCTCATCTATGACCTGAAAAATGCCAACCGCGATGCAACGATCTCGGTCAAGCTCGTTTCCGAGGCAGGTGTCGGAACGGTGGCATCCGGCGTTGCGAAGGCAGGTGCCGGAACGATTCTGATCTCCGGCTTTGACGGCGGCTCCGGCGCAACACCGAAAAGCTCCGTCTATAACGCGGGTCTGCCGTGGGAAATTGGACTTGCTGAAGCGCATCAAACCTTACAGCGCAACGGACTTCGTTCCCGCGTTAAGCTGGAGACGGACGGCAAGCTGATGTGCGGCTATGATGTCCTGATCGCCGCGCTTTTGGGCGCGGACGGGTTCGGCTTTGCGACGGCGCCCCTCGTCACACTCGGCTGCGTGATGATGCGGGTATGCAATCTGGACACCTGTCCCGTCGGCGTTGCCACGCAGAACCCGGAACTGCGAAAGCACTTCAGTGGAAAACCCGAGTATGTGGAAAATTTCATGCGCTTTGTTGCCCGTGAGCTGCGGGAATATATGGCAAGACTCGGCATCCGCACGGTTGAGGAGCTGATCGGGCGCACCGATCTGCTGGAACAAACGGAGGACGCGCAAGGCAGCGCAGCCTCCGTAGACCTCAGTGCGATTCTTGACGCGCCGCAGCTTCCGCCAACGCCTGTGGCAGAGTTTGATTTCAAATTGAACGCAACCCTTGACGAGCGCGTACTCTTGCCCACATTTGCCCCGGGGCTGGAAAGCGGCGAAGCGCAGACGTTGGACATTGCAGTCGGCAATATAGACCGCGCTTTCGGTACGATCTTCGGCAGCGAGGTCACGCGCCGCTTCGGGAATACCCTGCCCGACGACACCTTTACCGTTAACTGCACCGGCTGCGGCGGGCAGAGCTTCGGCGCTTTCGTGCCGAAGGGTGTCACCCTCCGTCTGACGGGAGAGAGCAACGACCATCTCGGCAAAGGGCTTTGCGGCGGCAAGCTGATCGTTCGCGCTCCTGAAAATGCAGCTTATGACCCCCACGAAAACATTCTCATCGGCAATGTCGCCCTCTACGGCGCGACCTCCGGAGAGGTTTATGTTGCAGGTGTTGCAGGCGAGCGCTTTTGCGTCAGAAATTCCGGCGCGGATGCGGTGGTGGAAGGCGTAGGCAATCACGGCTGCGAATACATGACAGGCGGCACGGTCGTCGTACTCGGCGAAGTCGGTGACAATTTTGCCGCAGGTATGAGCGGCGGCACGGCGTATGTTCTTGATCTAAACGGGGATCTTTACCGCCGTGTCAATAAGGATACCGTAATCTGCGAGCCGTTGCGCGAGGATCAGGATATCCGTACATTGCACGCAATGGTAACGCGCCATGCGGCAAACACCGGATCCGCCTTTGCCGCAACGCTGCTGAAGGACTTTACGCATTATCTTCCGCTGTTCCGTAAGATCATCTCGCCGGAATATCAGAAAATGCAGGAGGCAATCACCGCTTTGCAGGCGCAGGGTCTGAGCCCGGACGCCGCAGCCATGCGGGCGTTTGCCGAAAGAAACGCTTAAGGAGGGCGCACCATGGGAAAACCAACCGGATTTATGGATTATCCCCGTCAGGACACGCTGACGGAAGCGCCGCTTGCGCGTATTAAGCATTTTCACGAGTTCCATACGCTGCTTTCTGCGGAGGATCGCCGTACGCAAGCCGCCCGCTGCATGGACTGCGGCACACCCTTTTGTCAGTATGGCAGCGTAATCGGCGGTATGGTCGCAGGCTGTCCGCTGCAAAACCTTGTTCCGGAGTGGAACGATTTGCTGTATGAGGGCAACGTCAAAAGCGCCTATTACCGTCTTATCAGCACAAACAGCTTCCCGGAGTTTACGGGACGCGTCTGCCCCGCGCTGTGCGAAGCCTCCTGCACCTGCAACCTGCCTGCGCAGCCCGTAACCATCCGCGATAATGAGCTGAGCATCATCGAATGGGCGTTTGAAAACGGTGTTGTCTCTCCCCTCCCCCAAATGCCGCGTACCGAAAAGCGGGTCGCGGTTGTCGGTTCGGGACCTTCCGGGCTTGCCGTGGCTGAGCTGCTAAACCGCCGTGGGCATGAAGTAACGGTCTTTGAGCGCAGTGACCGCTTCGGCGGCTTGCTGATGTACGGTATTCCGAACATGAAGCTTGAGAAATCCGTCGTGCAGCGCCGTGTCGAACTGATGCAGCGAGAGCATGTGCAATTTGTCGCAAATACGGAGGTCGGTGTCGATGTCGATGCGCAGAAGCTTCTTGCGGAATACGATGCCGTTGTTCTCTGCTGCGGTGCTGCAAAACCGCGGGATCTCAATGTTCCTGGACGAGAAGCGGAGGGAATCTACTTTGCTGTAGACTACCTCGGAAAGACGACCAAAGCGCTGCTCGACAGCAATTTTTCGGATTGCCGTGCGCTGGAGGCAAAGGATCGCCATGTACTCGTCATCGGCGGCGGCGACACCGGCAACGACTGTGTCGGCACAGTCCTTCGGCAAGGCGCTGCATCCGTGACGCAGCTTGAGATGATGCCGGAGCCGCCCGCAGAACGTCTTCCTTCCAATCCTTGGCCCCAGTGGCACCGCATCAAAAAAACCGATTACGGGCAGGAGGAGGCGATCGCCGTCTTTGGCCACGATCCCCGTGTGTATCAGACGACGGTCAAGGAATTCCTTTCTGACGAAACCGGTCATGTGCGGCAGGCAGTCCTGATCTCCTTGGAAAGCGTAAAGGGGGCGGACGGCAGAATGCAAATGCGCCCCATCCAGGGCAGTGAACATACTGTCCCCGCAGACCTCGTTCTGATCGCCGCAGGCTTCCTCGGCGCGCAGCCCTTTGTCGCGGAGGCATTCGGCGTAGAGCTGACCGCAAGAGGTACCGTCGCAGACCGCGACCATCAGACGAACGTGGAAAAGGTCTTTACCGCAGGCGATATGCGGCGTGGGCAATCCCTTGTGGCATGGGCGATCCGCGAAGGTCGTGACGCAGCCCGCGCCGTCGACCGCTATCTTATGGGCTATACCAATTTGTAAATCTCAGTACGGCTTGCCGTATTCGCGCCTTAAATCGGTTTTCAGCATCAAGACGCTACGAACGCTCTTGCGGCATCTTGCTCTTTCATGTTTGCATGTCTATAATGCGCAACCGCTATGCGTATGCGAAATCCTGCGGTACCGTTGTAGTGCGATCCGAATTCCCCCGCGTCGCGTCTTGAACCTATCGTACAACGGAGCCTCTTTGACCTTTAGGCGCTGACTTACCGCGAAACGGCTGCACCCAAAATGGGTGCAGCCGTTTCGCGGATTCTGTAAGTGATTGACAAGCATGATAGCCTCCGTTTCACAGGCGCGGTATTATTTGAGGCGCATACCATCCTTGAACGCATTCCCTACCTTCTCCCCCAAAACAAGGTAGGTATGGTTCATGGAATCGTAAGTGATCGGTCTTAGCTTGGCAGGGTCGATCTTGCCTTTTTCGTCCAAAACCGTCTCACCGGCGGAGACATTGACGATCTCTCCCACAAGGCGGCAGCTTTCCGCGTCGTAAGAGCGTAGTCTGCATTCCAGCGCCATCGGCAGTTCTTCCATGAGCGGCGCATCCACAAACTCCGATTTCACCGCATGGAATCCGGCTCTTTCAACTTTGTTGGGAATCTGCTTGCCGGAGACAAGCCCTACATAATCACAGGCGGCCACATGATCGGCGGTCGCCATGCTGACGGTAAATGCCTTCCGCGCAAGGAAGTTCTCGGTCGTCTTATGCTCGGCACTGATACAGAGGGATATCTCATTTTCTTCGCTGATCCCGCCCCACGCAGCATTCATCGCGTTGGGCGTACCGTCGGCATTATAGGTGCTGATGATAAATACCGGCATCGGGTAACACATGGTCTTCGGTCCGAAATTCTTTCGCATTGTAAGCTTCTCCTTTTTCCATCAAAGATTGTTATCTCGTAGCGGCACGGGATTCCCTTCATTCTGCAAACATTTCATCCGTTCCGCATACGCTGTGCGCATGATACCATTTCATACCAATAGATGGCAAGAATTTTAAAAGGTCGTCCTATGGCTACTAACCACCAAACGCATCCACATCCCACGGGAACAGGCAGCTTATTTCAGTTGATATGTAAGTCTGACGCACAGTGGAGTCTGATCTCAACAGAATTACACTGCTCTCAAACTTTCGCGTAGTCATCAACAGTGTAGTGTTCGTTTTTGACCTCTACAGAATTACACTGCTCTCAAACTAGAAAAAGGCGATTTTATCATCATCGGTGGTTTTTGACCTCTACAGAATTACACTGCTCTCAAACCCGATTTTGTGCGC
>CAMAEX010000048.1:0-9828 GCA_945832065.1 uncultured Clostridia bacterium
AATGCATCAGACGCATGGCAAACGCTTTCGCCACCAGACCGGAGCGCCCTGCCCCCGCCACGAATATCCGCGCGGCGCCCGCGATTGCGCCACAAAGCGCCGTGCAGGCATCCTGCGGAACATGTTCTATGACTTTTTTCAGTTCCTCAATGATCTCCTTACCGTAATCCTTCGTATCCATCGCTTTCTACCTTTCTTTGAACAATGCGCCCCGCCGGAGCGGCGGGGCGCAGGTCATTAGGTATCAGTATTTAGGAAATGAGCTTAGTCCTCAAAGTCAGCGACATTTTCCTTGGTGACAACGGAAACACCGGTGTCAACATTGGTCTCAGCCAGCGTCGTGCCTTCCATCAGCGCAACGGCAGCCTCGATTGCCTTCTCGCCCATGACGTTGGGGTTCTGCGCCATGAAGGCAAGCAGCTCGCCGTCAACAACATGCGCGCGGTTGGAGGAGCTGTTGTCGAAGCCCACGCAGATGATGCTCGCACCGTTCGCGTTTGCTTCCTTGACTGCGTTGGCAGCGCCGTTGGTCGCGCCGTCATTCGCGCCGTAAACAGCGACAACGCCGTCCTGAATCAGCGCGTTGGTCAGGTCCTGTGCCTTAACGGCGTCGCCGTCGGAGTACTGAACCTCACTCATGGTGAAAGCGGTGCCTTCGAACGCGGAGACGAAACCGTCAACGCGGTCGATGCAGGACTGCACACCAGCCTGTGCAGAAACCAGACCGATTTCACCTTCGGTCAGACCGGCATCGCTCAGATACTGCAACATGGCTCTGCCTGCTTCGGCACCGGCAGCGTAGTTGTCGGTAGCAAAGGTTGCGGAAGCCTCGAGGGAAGCGGTAGCGTCGACATAGATCAGCTTGATGCCCTTGTCCAGAGCTGCCTGCAGTGCGTCGTTGCAAGCGGTAGCGTCGTTGACGGAGATGATGATGACATCAGCGCCGTTGTTGATTGCAGTCTCAATCTGCGCGATCTGCTGTGCGTTGTCCTTCTTCTCGGGAGCCAGCCATTCGTACTCGATGTTCTTGCCTGCGGCCTTCAGCTCGTCAACCTTTGCGTGAGCGGCCTTTTCGAGCTTGACCCAGTGAACGTCCATCTGGTCCATGGTGATGAGGCTGATGTGGATGGTGTCGCCGTCGGAGCCTTCGTCATCGCCGCCGCAAGCAGCGAGTGCAAAGACCATAACCAGTGCGAGGAGCAGTGCCAGTAACTTCTTCATTTTTCATTCTCCTTTGATAATATATTTTGTCAGGGGTGAATTCCCCGGACAAACGATTTTTGAAGCCCCGAAACGGGAGCAATTACTTCGCGGCTTTCTCCGCCGCTTTCTTGGTGGACTTGCTGCGCTTGCCGTTGCCCTTACGGCGCAGGACATCGAGCATGACGCAGACCACGACGATGATGCCGATGATGATGTTGCGGTAAGCGACCGGCACATGCGCGAAGGTCAGACCGGACTGCAAGATCGCCCACACAGAGGCACCTGCGATGACACCGACCAGCAGACCGCTGCCGCCGAGGGTCGAAATGCCGCCAATGACTGCCGCCGCAACGCCGTACATCTCATAGCTCATGCCGGCGCTCATATCGCCCATGCCGGACTGTGCCATGGTGATCAGACCGGTGAGGAAGGAGCAGAACGAGGAAACCATGTAAGCCTTGGTGGTTGTAGCAAAGACATTGACGCCGGACAAACGCGCGGCATCCACATTGGAGCCGATGGCGTAGATGTGGCGACCGCTGCGGGTGAAGGTCAGGACGAAGAAGAACACCGCCCAGACAATGATCGCAATCCATACGCCGTTGTAAACGCCCAGGGTCTTGCCATAGTACAACACATCCTTAAACACCTGCGCCGCACCAGAAGAACCGATGTTGTCGGTGTTGTAGTTGCCGTTGGCAAGCTGCGCAACGCCGCGGGCAATGGTCATCGTGCCAAGGGTGGCAATGAAGGGAGGCAGTTCAAACTTGCCGACCAGCACGCCGTTGATCAAGCCAATCAGCATGCAGCACACGAAAGCGACCAGAACAGCCAGCAGAACGCTGAAGCCGTTGCAGACCATGGTCGCGGAGATCATGGCGCTCATCGCCAGCACAGAGCCGATGGACAGGTCGATGTTGCCGGTGATACACACATAGCCCTGACCAATACCCACCAAAAGGAACGGCACAATGGAACGCAGCAGGTTCATGACGCTGTCAAACTTGATAAAATTGGGGTTCATGATCGAGAATACAATCATCAAAATGGCAACGCCGACGAAAGCAGTCAGAACGGATGCCATGCCATTGATCGACAATAGGCGCTTCAGCGGGTTTTGTTTCTCACGCATTTTAATACACTCCTTCTCTTTCAGTCAGACAACTGCGTTGTCACCAAACTGGGTCGCATAGGTCATGATCTCTTCTTCCGAGGTGTTTCTCGGATCCACCTCGCCGGTCACGCGCCCGTTGCACATGACCAAAATACGGTCGGAAATGCCCATAACCTCCGGCAGCTCACTGGATACGATGATCACCACAACGCCCTGCTTTTTCAGTTCGTTGATGATTTCATAGATTTCCACCTTGGCAGCCACATCAATGCCGCGGGTCGGCTCGTCAAAGATGATCACACGGGAGTCTCGCGCCAGCCACTTGGCAACGACGATCTTCTGCTGGTTGCCGCCGGACAGGCTGCCTGCCAGCACTTCCGCGCTCGCCATTTTGATCGTCAGGGAGTTCTTGCCCTTTTCAATCATCTGATTTTCCGTTTTGCGGCGAATCTTGCCGAAAAGCTTCGAGCAAATGATATCAAGGTTTGGCAGTGCGATGTTGTTTCGGATGGTCAGCTTCGTGCAAAGACCGTCCTTTTTGCGATCCTCCGGCGCAAGCACAATGCCCTGGCGGATCGCGTCGGAAGGAGAATGGATCTTCAACGAACGACCGTCGAGCACGATCTCGCCGCCGCTCTTGGGATCCGCGCCGAAGATCGCGCGCATCGTCTCCGTACGTCCCGCGCCGACCAAGCCGGAGAAGCCCAGCACCTCGCCCTCATAGGCATCGAAGCTGACATCCTTGACCATTCTGCCGGCTTGCAGGTTCCGAACCTCCAATACCTTCTTGCCACGCTTTACCGTGTCGCGCGGGAACTGATTGGTGATCTCACGACCGACCATGTTGGCGATGATCTGCTCCATGGTAAAGTCGCTGAATTTGCCTTCGGTGATGTACTTGCCGTCGCGCATAATGGTCACATAGTCCACAATGTGATGCAGCTCCTGCAAGCGGTGGGAAATATAGACGATGGCACAGCCCTGGGCACGCAGCTCCCGCACAATGCGGAACATCTCGACGATCTCCGCGTTGGAGAGTGCCGAGGACGGCTCATCCATCACAAGCACACGCGCATTGATCAGCAGCGCCTTGGCGATTTCCACCATCTGCTGTCTGCCGACGGTCAGCTCACCGACAATCGTGTTCGGATCCAGATCGGTGATGCCGAGCTTTGCAAGCTGTTCGCGCGCCTGCCGGTTCATCTCCGCCTTATCCAACATGCCGCCTTTGATGATCTCGCGGCCGAGGAACATATTCGCAGCAACGGACAGGTGCTGGCACATATTCAACTCTTGGTGAATGATCGCCACACCCAGCTCCTGCGCCCGTTTTGTGTTCAGGTCTCCTTCGATCTTCTGACCGAAGATCTCGATTTCGCCGGAATCTCTGGTATATACGCCGGAGAGTATTTTCATCAGGGTCGATTTACCGGCGCCGTTTTCTCCCAACAGCGCCATGACCTCGCCAGTTCTTAAATGGAGCTGAACATCATCCAGTGCCTTCACGCCGGGAAAGGATTTGTTGATGTGCTCCATGGAAACGGCATATTCGCTCATTTCATGGCTCCTTTCTGTTTCCGCTTTGATGGAAGGTTGGCAATTCAGTCCTTTGCAGGGGGATATTCGGTGCAGAGCAGACGGTAGGGCGGCTCATCCTCCTCGATGGTGGGGAAGCGTCCGAGCGGCTCGAGGAAGCGGTTATCGGTGTTGTCGTCGTTGCACATGGAGACCTCACCGACCAGCGCCTTGCCGGAGCCCTTTTGAATGGTGAATTCATGATAGTAGTAGGGATACAGGGAGAGGCTCTCGCCGGGCTTCAGGACAATCTCCGTACCGGCAGGCACCATGTAGCGGCGGCCGTCGCGGCAGATCTCCACATCTGTGGTATCCAGCTTCTCGTCCTTCGTCGCGTTCCAGAGGCGGAAGACCACGTTGCCGCCGCCGCGGTTGATGATGTCCTCCATCTTGTTCCAGTGGAAATGATTCGGAGAAACCTGTCCCTCACGGAGCATCATGATCTTCTCCGCATAGGTCTTGGTGTACTTCGGATTCTGCACATTGCCGTTGCGGATGGTAATCAGCGCCAAGCCCAGCTTGTCGTAATTACCCTCGCCGTAGTCGGTCACGTCCCAGCCCAAGGCGTTGTCGCGGATCTCGTCATACTCGTGACCCTTCGTCTCCCATTCTTCCGGCGTAAAGCTCAGGAAGGGGGGCAGCGCAAACTTATATTCCTTGAGCATGGCTTCAAATTCTTTGATGATGGCATTGATTTCAGATCGTTTCATAGGTTATCAAGCTCCTTTCATAAATTCTCTTATTTCAGCAGGCGGGCGATTTCCTCCCGCGCCGCTTGCAGCTCCGCCGCCCCGTCCAGAACGGTGAAGGTAAGCACATTGGTTTCCTTGGCAAAGGGCGCCAAATGATGGACGCTGCCCTCGCGCTCGTGGTAAAGCCGCCCGTAGACCGAAGAATTGGAAGGCTCCAGCCCCACCACATAGTCGCCCGAGGCGGTGGACTTCCACTCCATGAAGCGGGGCAGATTTGCCGCCGTATAGGAAAGGCGCAGCCCCAGCTTCAGCTGCTCGTTCAGCACACACACGATCACATTTCCGTTTTCGTCGGCTACCGGCTCATGAATGAACACATATTCCGGCTCGTTGTCCTTCGGCGCGTCCATCACATTCCAGCGCGTCTCCTGTCCGCAGGAAGCCTCGTCCCGAGGGGTCACGCTGCGCGTTGGGAGCAATATCTCCGTCCCCTCGTCCAAAAGCGGATAGCCGATATTAATATGGTACAGCAGCAGCAACGGCTCCGGACGGAAGCCCTGATTTTCAAACTCGTCGGTCACGGTTAGGGATTTTTCTCCCCAGCGCGTCTCAATGCTGCGCCGCAGGACGAGATTCTCTCCGAACAGCTCCGCCTCACGCATCTCGCCGGAGGTGCGCAAAATGTAACGCTCGCCCTCCCAAAAGGCATCGGCGCTCAGATGCTCCGCAGGCGTTGTGCGAATTCTCCCGTGCATAGGAAGCTCCTTGCCGTTCACGGTGCAGGGCGCGCAGATGTTTTCCAGTCCGGCGGTAAAGAACATACCGCCCATGATGCTCCGCAGCGCTTCCTCGCCGTGGGTGTCATAGTGTCCGCGCCCTTGTAAACCGGGCTTGGAGAGGAAGCTGAAATTAACGCCTTGATAGCTGAGCTGCCCGACATCCAGGCACTTGTCCGCAAGCACCTGATATTCCAGCGCGCCGTTCTTCACATCAAAGGCTCTCAGCCCGCTGCTGCGTCCCTCCTGATAGGTAATGGGGCGCACATACGCCAGCTGCTGCAGGGAGCCGACCTTTTTTAAAAGTGATTGCCGATCCATTGACCTCACTCCAAATTCGCGTGGTATTGCCACAAGCCCTTCATGTCCAGCTGCTGCCGTTCGATAATGAGCTTGGCAAGAATGTCGCCCACCAGCAGCAGCGACTGCTCAAAGAGGCTCGTCATCGGCTGACAGGAGTCGATCTCGTCCTCGAGATAGAATTTCGTGCGCACGGGGATGCGTACCATAAAATCGCAAATATCCTTCATCTCGCTGTTGGGGTTGGAGCCGATATGTACGATCTTGCAGCCGACGGTATTTCTCGCCTTCTTGGCGATATTCAGCGGGAACAGAGAGCCGCCGGAGCCGGAGCCGACGATTAGAAGATCGTTTTTGGTGATGGCAGGCTCGGTGATCTCGCCCACATAATGCGCCTTGATGCCCAAATGCGCCAGCCGCTTGCATACGGCTTGCAGGCTCAGGAGCACCCGTCCGACGCCGATAAAAAACACCTGCTCCGCCGCAAGGATCTCATCGGTCAGCCGCTCCAGAGAAGCCGGGTCGATGCTGGCAAGGGTGCGGCGCAGCTCGTCGAGCACGGCGTCGCAGGTCTGCTGATACTGCGTTGCAAATTCACTCATGATTTAACCTCCGATCACTTCTCTGCGCAGGAGGTCAAGCTCCTGCAGACTCTCCGCCATCCGGTCGCGCTTGATGCAGGTGCTGCCCACCACGAATTGCTCCACGGTGTTCTTTCCGTAAGCGCGGATGTTGTCCTGAGAGATTCTGCCGTCCAGCTCGATTTTTGTCGACAAGCCGCGCTCGTCTATCATCCTGCGAAGCTCGCGGATCTTGCGGTCGGCATAGACCACCTGTTTTTCGCCCTTGACAAAGGCATAGCCGGGATTGATGAGCATCAGTAGCACGGTGTCGCACTTTTCCAGCACATATTCCAGCACCGAAAGCGGTGTAGAGGGCTTGAGCGCCACACCCGCACGGGCACCTGCAGCGTGAATGCGGTTGAGCATACCGTCGATATGCGGCTGCGTCTCCGCGTGGAACACCACCTGCTGCACGCCGATGTCCAACAGCTCGTCCACGAAATAATCCTGCTCCGTGACCATGACATGGCAGTCAAATGCCAAATTTGTCTTTGCGCGGAGCTGCCGCACCGTGTCGAGCCCCAGGGGCATACTCGGGCTGAAATGCCCGTCGAGAATGTCCACATGGAGCATCTCAATGCCGGACTGCTCCACCTGCCTGACCTGACTTTCCAAATTGCACAGGTCTAAGCAGATCAGAGACGGCGAATACATACAGGGTTTTTCCCAGATATTTTCCATATCATCCGCTCCTTATTGAACTTACAAATAACGCTCGATCTCCGCCCGCGTGGGCAGCGACTCGATGGCGCCCTTGTGCTGCACACAGATCCAGCCGCCCACGTTGCCGTATGCCATTGCTTTCTCAATGATCGGCATCGTCAAATCCTTTGCGCAGGTCACATTCTGCTGCCGCAGGCTGGAGAGGAAGCCGCCCCAGAACGCGTCGCCCGCGCCGGTGGCGTCCACACAGACCGCCTTTCTTCCCGGAATCTCTACGCACTTGCCGCCGAAGTAGCAGCGTGCGCCGGCAGCCCCGAGGGTCTCAACCACCAGCGTCAAGCCGTACTCCTCCATCAGGCGGAACAGGTTTTCTTCACCGCCTACCATGCCGACCTCCTCCTCGGAGATCTTCAGGATATCCACATAAGGCAGAATCTCAAGGACTCGCTTTGTGCAAGCATCCATATCGTCATTCCACATGAGATTTCGGTAATTGATATCAAAGCTCACAAGCTTTCCCATTTCCCTGCCGAGACGCAGCGCCCGCACCGTCGCCTTGTCCTCCGGCGTGGCGGAGAGACTGCACGAGCCTGCGTGGATGATAACCGACTCGCGGATATCCTCTTCTTTGACATCCTCCTCGCGGAGCATCATGTCCGCGCCGGGCTTGCGGGCGAAGGTAAAGCTGCGGTCGCCGTCGGCACTGAGGGTCACAAACGCCATCGTGGTCACGGCGTCGGCGCAGAGCGCGGGGCGCAGGGCGCGCACATGGTTTTCTTCCAGTGTCTGCATCAGGAAGCGGCCGAAGTCATCCTCGCCGACACAGCAGCACATGCCGACGGATAAACCGTTTCTCACCGCCGCGATCGCCACATTGGCGGGCGCGCCGCCTGCCTTGCGAATGTAGCTTGCCGGTTCGCTGCCGGGAATAAAATCAATGACCATCTCGCCGATACTGAACAGATCCATTCTAAAACCCTCCTGCCGTCGTTCTTTATTTTGGACATTCAATTTACTATTTCTTTCTGATTAGAAACTACCACAGTTAATTCGTCTTGTCAATGTATTATTTTCACCATTTTTTTACAATTCACCTCTAATCACTGCAATTCCTCACCCATTTTTGTTTGTTAAAATTGTCAATAACAGCGCATTTTTATGGCGATTTATAGATATTTAATCAATTATTATTTTTAATTTACAAATTCCGTTTTTCCGTTTGTGCATTTCGTAGAAAATACATTCCCGCAAGCGCGGAAACCGTTTTTACCGGAGGCAATGTCCCCTCCATTGCGGTTTGGTGCGTCAACATCTGTAGGGCGGGGACAGTCCTAAGCCGTGAGAGGGGTATGACAATGAGACGGAAAAACTCTCCCATTTGTCATTGCGAGGCGCTTGCGCCGTGGCAATCTCATGTAGGCAGGCGCATATCACAGAAAGCGACGCGCAAAAGCGGTCAGCGTCGTTCGCCGCTGTAGGAATTAGCGACAGCGTATACGCGATTTTTTCGCTTTCGGATGCGGCAAATGGCAAAAACCGCAGTCACAGGCATATTGCCCGCAGCTGCGGTTTGATTGGCATTTTGTTCAGGCTTCTATTCTGTTTTACCGTTCCCTCTATTCGTCAAACAACAAATTTCCGTTGAAAATATGCAGGGCGGCGTTGCAGGCGGCGCCCATCAGCGCGGCATCCTTCATAAAGTACGAGCGCCGCACGGCAATCCTGTGATCCCACGCCACGAAGCGTTTTTCATTGACTAGGTCCTCCACCATTTGCAGATGACGGTCCGGCCAATACACGCTGTCGTTTCCCAACAGGATCAGCTCGCTGTTCAGAATGTTCACCGTGCTTGTCAGCGCCACAGCAAGCCTTATCATGGCATCGTGGAACACGCGCTCCACATTCTCGTCCCCCTGCATTTTGCAGAAGGTCTCATAGGTGTAGAATTTTCCCGTATGGTAGCGCAGCTTGCTCAAAAGCTCCGGCGTACGCAGATAGGTCTCGATGCAGCCGCGGTTCCCGCATAGGCAGGGGCGGCCGTTGACATCAATGCTCACATGGCCGAACTCAGGCGGCAGCCCACGCATATTGGCAAATAGCTGACCGTTGCTGACAATGCCGCAGCCTACGCCGGAGCTGATGCCCACAAACAGCACGTCCTTATAGCCCCGCCCGTTGCCGTAAAGGCACTCCGCCAGCACCGCGCTCTGATTATCGTGGTCAAAGAACACCGGCAGCCGGTAGCGCCCTTCGATGATCTTGACGATTTCAACGTCATGAATTCTATAGAAATAGAACGGTGAGAGGATTTTTCCCTCCTGCTTGCTGATGGGACCGACGGACGCCACGCCGATGGCAAGGACGTTCTCTGCATCCAGCAGCACCGTATCCAATAGCTGATAGATCATATAAATCAGCTTTTCCTGATCCATATCCTCCCCCATCATAGCGATCTCCCGCCGCAGAATCTGCAGCGAAAGGTCGCAAAGGATTGCCTCGCACCGGTCGCGATGGATCACCAAGCCAATGATCTTCGGCGCCTTCGGCGACAGCGCAAGGGACATCGGGCGCCTGCCCAGCTCCTCACTCTGCACCGTTTCCGTCTCAATCAGGATATCCTGCCGCAGCATCTCCGAAACGATATTGGAGATCGCCATCTTGCTCAGTCCCGTGCCGCGCACCAGCTCTGCCCGCGTGGTGTACTGTCCGGTCGCAACCATTTTCAAGACCAATCCGCGATTGACCCGCTTGTAATCACTTCGATTTTTTCCCGCCTTCTCCGCCATCGTCGCTTCGTTTCTCCTTTCCTCCGCACATTTGTACTTTCAATGTCTATTTTAACAGATGTATTTCGAAAGTCAAGAGGCGGAAGCGGGCACGCC
>CAMAEX010000049.1:0-9821 GCA_945832065.1 uncultured Clostridia bacterium
CCCACGCAGACAGAGCCGCTGATTCAACAGGACATGTCCCCGCCCTACAGGGGCTTTTTGATTCATGTTATTCGATTTCGTATAAGGATTCTTCCTCTCTATAAATAAAAACGAAGCGGTTGCCCGCTTCGTTTTATATGATTCGAGTTAGATCAGATTCAGTCCGGTTTCGGCGTCAAAGAGGTGCGCCAAAGACGGGTCGAAGTTGAACTTGATCGCGCTGCCGCTGCGGACTTGATCCATGTCAATGCCTGCCGTCGGAATGACCGCAACGACATCCTTGTCGCCCACGCTCATATGCAGGTGCATTTCGCTGCCCATCATTTCGGAGACATCGATGGTAGCCGCGAAGCCCTCGCTTGCCACACCCAAATTCACCGGGCGCACACCCAAAACGATTTGCATCGGCTGCTGACCTGTCGCAGAAAGCGCCTTTTGCTGCTTCTCGCTCAGCACGATCTCCTTGCCCAGCAGCTCGACATAGTAGCCGCGCGCGTCACGCTTGAGGGTGGCGTTGAAGAAGTTCATCTGCGGTGTTCCGATGAAGCTTGCCACGAACAGGTTCTTCGGATGATGAAAGACCTCCTGCGGCGTGCCGATCTGCTGGATGAAGCCGTCGCGCATAATGACGATGCGGTCGCCAAGGGTCATAGCCTCAGTCTGGTCGTGGGTGACATAGATAAAGGTGGTGTTGATGCGGGAGCGCAGCTTGATGATCTCCGCACGCATCTGATTACGCAGCTTTGCGTCGAGATTGGACAGCGGCTCGTCCATCAGAAGCACCTGCGGATTACGCACGATAGCTCTGCCGATGGCAACGCGCTGCCGCTGACCGCCGGAAAGCGCCTTCGGCTTGCGCTCCAAATACTCCGTAATACCGAGGATCTCCGCCGCCTCGCGAACCTTTTTGTCGATCTCGTCCTTCGGCGTTTTTTTGAGCTTCAGGGAGAACGCCATGTTCTCATAAACGGTCATGTGCGGATAGAGCGCGTAGTTTTGGAAGACCATCGCGATATCGCGATCCTTCGGCGCGACATTGTTGACCAGACGGTTGCCGATGTAAAGCTCGCCGTCGCTAATCTCTTCCAGTCCGGCGACCATGCGCAGGGTGGTGGATTTGCCGCAACCGGAGGGACCGACGAGGACGATGAATTCGCCGTCTGCGATCTCAAGGTTGAACTCCTGCACCGCCACGACGCCTTCGTCGGTGATTTGCAGATTGCTCTTCTTCTCCGGTTCGCCCTTCTTCGGCTTTTTCTTCTTCTCGGTGTTGGGGTAGATTTTCTTAATGTTTCTTAGCGTTACATTTGCCATGTGCTCGGCTTTACTTCGGGAGCCTCCGCTTGCCCGAAGCTCGCACCCGCCCGTTTCGGACGCGGCGCATTACGACAGGTCTCCACACTGCCGCACCGCAAGCCCTGCGGTTGTTATCCTCCTTCGTTCGGCGGTCTGCGGTTATTTTCAGCCGCAAAAACGGCGCTGCCGTTGGGGATGCTGTCCGACATCTCCGTTTTTGCACCTTCTTTTATGTGGAGTAACCGCGCCTACCGTAGTAATATTATCATAGCATGTAAAAAAACGAAAGGGAATTGACAGTTCCCACAGTTTTTCAGACTCGCATTTGGATAATTTGACGAATACCCCTGTAGGGCGGGGACATAGCATAACCCATGTGCAGGAGATTCCGTGCCTATCCTTGGATTGCCACGTCGCTGCGCTCCTCGCAATGACACGGAAGGGTTTCCTCGTTTGTCATTGCGAGGAGCGCAGCGACGTGGCAATCTTGTGCAGGAACTACCGATTGTGTACAAACTTGTTCGCCTGTACTGTCTGCCGCTTCGCGGACTCCGGGGACATGTCCCCGCCCTACAAAGGCTGTTTCGTTTATCGTGGTGCGTCCCCGCGTGTGTGTTTACCGTTGCTTTTTCCATGTCTTGACTTTGGGGTTTTCCCGCAGCTCGCGGAAAAAAGCCTGCAAGCAGGCGCGGCACTCCTCCTCCAGCACCCCTGCTGTCACCGTCGGGCGGTGGTTGTAGGGCAGGGCAAAGAGATCCGTCAGCGTGCCGCAGGAGCCTGCTTTTTGGTCCGGCGCGCCGTAGACCACGCGGGGGATGCGGGCGTTGATGATCGCGCCTGCGCACATGGGGCACGGCTCCAGCGTGACATAGAGGGTGCAGCGCCACAGCCGCCAGCCGCCCAGTGTGCGGCAAGCCTCGTCGATGGCCTCCAGCTCGGCGTGTGAAAGGGCGTTTTTTGCCGTCTCGCGCCGATTCCTGCCCCTGCCGACGATCTGCTCCCCGTCGGTAATGACGCAGCCCACCGGCACCTCGCCCTCCTCCGCAGCCTCACGCGCCAGCATCAGCGCCTGCACCATGTATTCCTCGTCCGTCATGCGCCCACCTCCTGTTTTCCTTCATGATAGACGATTTTCCCCGCCGCGTCAATCCCTTTCCCTCCGCCTCCGGTTCATACCAATCATCAATTAAAATGTGCAACGCGCATTTTAATTGCGATACCGTGATTGGTACGAGACGTATTTTCGCGATGCTTCCCTTATCATCGCGAAAATGCAACGCCGGTACGGCGTTGAAAACCGATTGAAATGAATATTTTAATCGGTTTTCAGTATCAGACCGCACCGCTCTTGCAGTAAGAGTACCCGCCAACCGCCGCAGTAGATTTTGCAGAGGCTCCATAAATTGTGAAAATGCACAAAACCGAATCAATAAAATTATCTAAAATGCGAAAACTTTTATTTTGATGCAGAAAAGGATTGCAAAATAAAACGAAACAGGTTATACTGAATCCAGATGAGATTGGAATCGTTTCCAATCTCAATAAATAATCGTTTCACGATTAAAAATTTATGGAGGAATGAAAATGAAGAAACTCATCGCTATGCTTCTGGCGCTCGCGATGGTCGCCTGCCTGTTTGCCGGCTGCTCCGGTGACAGCGAGACCCCGACGACAGAAGCTCCCACCACCGAAGCCGCTCCCACCACCGAAGCAGCTCCCACCGCCGAAGGCGGCGACGAGCCCGCTCCCGCGACCGGCTCCGTCTACTTCCTGAACTTCAAGCCCGAAGCTGATCAGGCTTGGCAGGATCTCGCAGCTCTCTACACCGAGAAGACCGGCGTGCCCGTCAAGGTCGTCACTGCCGCTTCCGGCAAGTACTCCGAGACTCTGACCGCCGAAATGTCCAAGGACTCCGCTCCCACCCTGTTCCAGTGCGGCAACATGGCGGGTCTTGAGACTTGGCAGGATTATTGCCTCCCCCTCGATGGCACCGCGTTCCTGAACGAGATGACCACTGAGGACTTCAACCTGAAGAAGGACGGCACCACCTACTGCGCAGGCTACTGCTACGAAGCTTACGGCATCATCGTCAACACCAAGCTGCTGGCTGACGCCGGCTACACGGTTGCCGACATCACCGACTTCGCTTCCCTGAAGGCTGTCGCTGAGGACATCACCGCTCGCTCCGAGGAGCTGGGCTTCTCCGCATTCTCCTCCGCGGGTCTGGACGGCTCCTCTTCCTGGAGATTCTCCGGCCACCTGGCAAACCTGCCTCTGTACTATCAGGGCGTTGATTCCAACGAGGTTTCCACCATCAGCGCTGATTATCTCGACAACTTCAAGAACATTTGGGATCTGTACATCAACAACTCCACCTGCGCTCCCGAAGAGATCGGCCCGAAGACCGGCGACGAGTCTGAGGCTGAATTCGGCACCGGCAAGGCTGTCTTCTTCCAGAACGGTTCTTGGGAGTACAGCAACCTCGTGACCAGCGAGGATAAGGGCTTCCTGATGAATGCTGATGACCTCACCATGATCCCCATCTACTGCGGCGTGGAAGGCGAAGAGAATGCGGCTCTGTGCTGCGGCACCGAGAACTGCTGGGCTGTCAACGCCAAGGCTTCCGCTGAGGATCAGCAGGCTACCCTCGACTTCCTGTACTGGGTCGTCACTTCCGACGAAGGCACGCAGATGATGGCCGAGCAGTTTGGCCCGATCCCCTTCAAGAATGCGAAGGCTTCCGAGAACGTCTTCTTCAACGCTGCGAATGCACTGTTTGCTGAGGGCAAGTACAATGTCGCTTGGGCATTCAACTACACTCCGAACGTTGACGCTTGGAGACAGGGTGTTGTTGACGCTCTCATGTCCTACTCCACCGCCGGCGGTTCTTGGGACGATGTCGTCACCGCGTTCGTCGATGGTTGGGCAGCCGAGTGGGAGGCCCAGAACGGCTAATTCTCTGCCGAACTGAATCATCGTAGATCACTGGGGCGGGCAAATGCCCGCCCCTATTTCATTCAGCAATGACCTTTGTGTCGGCGGAGGCATGCCTTTGCCCTACCGCTATCCCTGTAGGGCAAAGGCATGCACCCGCCGTCCTGCGGCATAAACCACAACTACAAAAAAGAAAAGAAAAGGAGGCGATGGCAGATGAAAAAGGAAATGCTGAACGCGGAGGTCGCAACGGAAGAAAAGACACCGTGTTCTTTCCGCTTTCACTCTGTTTATTCCAAATGGTTGATCGTTCGCGGCATCCTTGGCATTGTCGGCTTTGTATTCGGCGTCGCCGTGCTGTTCAATTTCTCAAAGATTGAGAACAAGGCTGCCCTGACAATTATTGTTCCTACGCTGTTCGGACTTTTCTGTGCGATCGCGGCATTTATCACCTCCGGAAAACTCAGAAAGAGATCCGGCTATATCGCCAATGTTACCATGCTCGTCATGGACACCGTTTTTGCCGGAATGCTCGGCGGCTGCCTCGGCGCAAAGTGGCTCGGTCTGTATCCGATGGATCAGCTCCGTGTCATGCACGCCGGCTATCTGACCGACGGCTACGGCGTTGCCGAATGGGCGGCTGCTCCCGCGGTCAACTGGCTTGCTGCCGTGATCGCTGCGGCGGCGTTCCTGGCGCTGGTCGCCGCGCCGATCTTTGTCTATTACTATAAGCGCCGCGGAAAGATGCTGACCTTCGGCGCGAAGGTCGATCCCGCCGCGCACAGCAGTAAGCTTCTGCGCAGACCGATGCAATATGCGTTCCCCATCTTCGTGCTGCCGACCCTTGCGGCGTTTTTCATCGGCTTTATTTGGCCGTTCCTGCTTGGTCTTTACCGTTCCTTCAGCCGGTTCTCCTCACCGATCGATTTCACATGGAACGGCTTTGCCAACTATGTCAAGGCGTTCAACGACGAGGGCTTCCGCCACGCGTTTGGCTTTACGGCGCTCTACGCCATCGTCTCGATCATCCTGATCAATGTGTTTGCTTTCGCGCTTGCCTACGCGCTGACGCAGAAGCTGAAAGGCTCGAATATCTTCCGTACGGTCTTCTTTATGCCGAACCTCATCGGCGGCATCGTTCTTGCCTACATTTGGAAGCTGATTTTTGATGCCATCCTCGGCTCGAGCTATATGACCAATGCAAACATCGGTTTCTGGGCGCTGGTCGTTTTGGTCGCATGGCAGCAGATCGGCTACATCATGATCATTTACATCGCGGGTCTGCAAGCCGTCCCCGAGGATATGCTTGAGGCGGCGAAGATCGACGGCGCGAATCGCTGGCAGACCCTTTGGCGCGTCACGATCCCGAATGTCATGCCGTCCATCACGATCTGCATGTTCCTGACCCTGACGAACTCCTTCAAGCTCTTCGACCAGAACTTCGCGCTCACCGGCGGCTCTCCGAAGCTCCCCGGTACGCGCATCCTTCAGACGGAGATGCTTGCCCTGCACATCTTTAACACCAACAACATCAACAACAAGTGGATCGGCACGGCACAGGCGGAGGCTGTGGTCTTCTTCATCCTCGTCGCCGCCCTTGCGCTGATCCAGCTCCGTGCAACCAAAACGAAGGAGGTGCAGCAGTAATGTCGTCCCTTACTACGCCGAACGGTGCTGTTAAAGTAAAAAAGAAAAGCAATATCGGCGGCACGATCCTGACGGTCCTGTTTGCGCTCGTCTGCGTGGGCTATATCCTGCCGATCATTCTTGTGTTGATCAACTCTTTTAAGTCGAACAGCGTCATCAACACAGACACCTTTGCCCTGCCCAGCGGCGAAAGCTTTGTTGGCTTGGACAACTACGTCAAGGGCGCGACCTTCGGTAACTATCCCTTTATTAAGTCCCTGTGCTACAGCTTGGTTATCACGCTTCTTTCCGTATTCCTCATTCTGCTGTGCACATCCATGACCGCTTGGTACATTTCCCGTGTGGGCAGCCGCTTTGCAAAGATTTTCTACTTTGCCTGCGTGTTCTCCATGATCGTGCCGTTCCAGATGGTCATGTTCCCGCTGGTCTCGGTTGCGACCAACCTCAAGCTGAACACACCTTGGACGATCCCGTTCATCTACCTCGGTTTTGGCGCGGGACTCTCCGTGTTCATGTTTACCGGCTTTGTTAAGAGCTTGCCGTTGGAGATCGAGGAAGCTGCGGCAATTGATGGCTGCGGACCCATTCGTACCTTCTTCCTCGTCGTCCTGCCGATGCTCAAGCCGACGCTGATCTCCGTTGGTATCCTGCAAATTATGTGGGTTTGGAACGACTATCTCCTGCCCGCGCTCGTGCTGGACATCAACAAGTATAAGACCATCCCCATCCATGTGCAGTATCTGCAGGGCAGCTACGGCACGGTCGATATGGGCGCGACAATGGCGGTTATGATGTTCAGCCTCCTGCCGATCATCATTGTCTATCTGTTCTGCCAGAAGCACATCATCAAGGGTGTTGCGGCAGGCGCCGTCAAGGGCTGATCTATGACGATCAAAGACCTTGCGAAGAAGACCGGTTACTCCGTCGGCACGATCTCGCGCGTCTTGAACGGGCAGCCGAATGTCAGTGAACGCGCAAGGCAGACGATTCTTGCTTATGTTGAGAAAAGCGGCTTCCAACTGAATTCCAACGCAAAGCAACTGCGCCAGACCCATGGCGACGGCATATTAGCCGTCGTCACGGGTCGGCAGAATGAATTATTTGCCCAGATGATAGAGCATATCCAGCGGCTGCTCGCGGAAACGCAATATCCGCTGGCGGTGGATTATGTTGATGAGAGTGACGATGCCGTGCAGCACGCGCTGCGTTGCTGTAGAGAGAAAAAGCCGCTGGGGATCCTTTTCCTCGGCGGCGATACGCAGCTATTTGCGGAGAGCTTCGGCGGCATTCGCGTGCCCAGTGTCCTGCTGACCTCGGATGCCTCCGCGTTAGGCTTCCGCAATCTCTCCTCCGTTACGACGGACGATATTGCCGCTGCGCAGTGCGCCGTGGAGTATCTGTTCGCGCAGGGGCACCGCAAAATCGGGATCATCAACGGCGATCTGATCTATTCCGGCTTAAGCTGGCTGCGTTACGAGGGCTGCCGCCGCGCGTTTGCCGCCCACGGCATGACGCTCTCCGAGACGCAGTGTGCCACAGCGCGCTATTCCTTTGCCGACGGCTATGCTGCGGCGCAGAGATTGGTGGGAACGCAAGAGCTGACGGCAATCTTTGCGATGTCAGATGTGATGGCAATTGGCGCGATGCGTGCGCTGCTGGACAGCGGTCTGCGCGTGCCGGAGGATATTTCCGTCGTCGGCTTCGACGGACTGGCGCTTGGAGCGTATTATATCCCGAAGCTCACTACCATCCGGCAGGATGCCGAACAGCTCGCACGGCGCGGCGTGGAGCTTTTGCTGCAAGCACTCGAGGAGGAAAGCCCCGCGCGGCACGAAAAGGTTCCTTTTGAGCTTGCCGTCCAAGACAGCGTTATGCACCTCCCTGCCCCCTTGTAGGGCGGCGATCAGCCGCCCGCGTGCAGGTGCTGCGCATTTCAGTGAATCGTGAAAAGCGTCGGAGCGCTCCGCGCGGATTGTAAATGTAGGGTGGGGACATGTCCTGTTGAATCAGCGGCTCTGTCTGCGTGGGCAAAGCCCACTTGTCAGTCGCCTTGATTCTGCCACTCCTTCTTGCTCGCTTTCTCCGCCACAGGCGGCGCTCGCAAGCGTCCCCCCGCCCTCCGCGAAGCGGCAGACAAGTCCCTGCCCTACAGATGTTTCAAATAACCACATCAATACGAAATCTCCCGGAAGGATTGAAATACAAAAAATGAGAGCAAGCGGCATTTTAATGCACATTTCCTCGCTGCCCTCGCCCTATGGCATCGGTACCTTGGGCAAGGCGGCGTATGAATTCGCAGATTTCCTCCACGCGGCAGGACAGCACTATTGGCAGATCCTGCCCATCGGACCCACCAGCTACGGCGACAGTCCATATCAGTCGTTCAGCACTTGCGCGGGAAATCCCTACTTTATTGACCTCGATACCCTCATCGCAGACGGACTGCTCCTGCAGGAGGAGGTCGATGCGATCGACTGGAGCGCGCACGAAAAGCGCGTGGATTACGGCTTCCAGTTCAGCGTCCGCTATGACCTTCTCTATCGTGCCTATGAGCGCGGCAGAGACCGTTACGCAGATGATATTCGCCGCTTCCGTGAAGGAAACCCGTGGCTGGAGGATTATGCCCTGTTCATGGCGGTCAAGCGCAGCCGCGGTATGGCGTCGTGGGAGACTTGGCCCGAGGAGATCCGTCTGCGCCACCCCGGCGCAACGGATACCTACGCGACCGTCCTTGCGGAGGATGTGAATTTCTTCATCTTCCTGCAATTCCTCTTCTTCCGCCAGTGGGACGCGCTGCGGGACTATGTGCATAAGCTGGGCATTCAAATCATCGGCGACCTGCCGATTTATGTCCCCTATGACTCCTGCGATGTCTGGGCAAACCCCGAGCTGTTCCAGCTCAACCGGGACGGCACGCCCATCGGCGTCGCGGGCTGCCCGCCGGACTACTTCTCCGCAGACGGTCAGCTCTGGGGCAATCCGCTCTATGACTGGGACAGAATGCGGCAGGATGACTTTGCATGGTGGAAGCGCCGCATTGCCGCTGCCTCCCGACTGTTTGATGTCATCCGCATCGACCATTTCCGTGGGCTGGAGAGCTATTGGTTCATCCCCTACGGAGATACGACCGCCCGGAACGGCCATTGGGTCAAGGGCCCCGACCATGACTTCATCAACGCGCTCCATGGGGCGTTCCCGCAGCTCCGCCTGATCGCGGAGGACTTGGGCTTCCTGACGGAGGATGTGATCCGCTTGCAAAGAGATTCCGGCTACCCCGGCATGAAGGTGCTGGAGTTTGCCTTCGACCCGCGTGAGCCGACCAACTACCTCCCGCACCGCTATGAGCGCAACTGCATCTGCTACAGCGGCACCCACGATAACGAGACGCTGGTGCAATGGCTGGAGGGGCAGTCGGACGAGACGATTTCCTATGTCATGGAATATCTCGGCGTGAACTCCCGCGAGGAGTGCCGCATGGGCATCCTGCGGTGGGGCATGGCAAGCGTGGCGGATACCTTCATCGCACAGTTGCAAGACTATCTGGCACTGGGCGCGGATGCAAGAATGAATCTCCCCGGCACGCTCAGCACCGATAACTGGAGCTGGCGTGTCGAAAAGGGTGCCTGCACCCCCGAGCTTGCCGCCCAAATTCGCCGCCTGACGCAGCTTTACGAACGCTGAAAACAATAAAAAACCACGACGCGGAACCGATCGCGTCGTGGTTTTGTTGTAGGGCGGA
Source organism: uncultured Clostridia bacterium (assembly GCA_945832065.1). GTDB lineage: Bacteria > Bacillota > Clostridia > Oscillospirales > Oscillospiraceae > JAZOXB01. Next base: position 9,617 of record CAMAEX010000049.1, read on the forward strand.
TTCAAATGTGGGAGACTCATGTAGGGCGGGGACAGTCCTAAGCCGGTGCAGGAACTACCGACTGCGTACAAACCTCCCCTTCATGTCATTGCGAGACCCCAACGGGGTCGTGGCAATCTCGTGCACACACTCCCAAAAACCACCGCACCCCTGTAGGGCGGGGACATGTCCCCGCCGTGGCAGCTACGAAATGCCGTGCAGTATC
>CAMAEX010000050.1:0-9805 GCA_945832065.1 uncultured Clostridia bacterium
GCACACCGGTTGCGGCAATCTCGTGTAGGAACTACCGACTGCGTACAAATCTGTTCCCCCGTACCGTCTGCCGCTTACGCGGTCGGCGGGAACATGTCCCCGGCTACAGAACTGTTCCCAAATGATCCGCACCCCTGTAGGGTGGGGACATGTCCCCACCGGTGCAGGAAGTACCGACTGCGTACAGATGTGTTCGTCTGTACCGTCTACCAAACAAATATTACAAACCCCAAACACTATTTCCAAAAAGGAGTTTTCACCATGATCACTGTATTAAAACAAGGCACCACACAAGCGCAGATGGAGCATTTGATCGCATGGCTGCGTGCGCAGAACCTCGATGTGCATATCTCCCACGGGCATGACTATACCATTCTCGGTCTGATCGGCGACACCGGCAAGATCGACATGGATCTTTTGGCAAGTCTCGATATCGTCGAGTCCGTCAAACGCGTGACGGAGCCGTTCAAGCAGTGCAACCGTCAGTTCCACCCGGATGACACCGTCATCACCGTGGGTAACGCCAGAATCGGCGGCGGCAATTTCTGCATGATCGCGGGTCCCTGTTCCGTGGAGACGGAGGAGCAGATCATCGAGGTCGCGGAGAAGGTCAAAGCGGCAGGCGCGGATATCCTGCGCGGCGGCGCGTTCAAGCCCCGCACCTCTCCCTATGATTTCCAAGGGTTAAAGGGCGAAGGCATCCGCCTGCTCCTGGAGGCAAAGAAGGCGACGGGGCTTCCCATCGTCACGGAGATCATGAATGCCAACTACCTCGACCTGTTTGCGGATGTCGATATCATTCAGGTCGGCGCACGGAATATGCAGAACTTCGACCTGCTCAAGGAACTGGGCAAGACGAATAAGCCGATCCTCCTCAAGCGCGGGCTCGCCAATACCCTCAAGGAATTCCTGATGAGCGCGGAGTATATCATGTCCGAGGGCAATCAGAACATCATCCTCTGCGAACGCGGCATCCGCACCTTTGACACCTATTCCCGCAATACCCTCGATCTCACTGCCGTGCCCGCCCTGCACGAAATGTCGCATTTGCCCGTCGTCATTGACCCCAGCCACGCGACCGGCAAGGTGCGCTATGTCCCGCCGATGGCGCTTGCCGCCGTTGCCGCAGGGGCGGACGGTGTGATGGTCGAGGTGCATAACGACCCGATGCACGCCTGGTGCGACGGTGCGCAGTCGCTGAATCCCGAACAGTTTGCAGCCCTTGCGCAGAAGATGCGCGTGGTCAGAGAGGCGGTCGCCCAATGACGGTCGGCATCGTCGGACTCGGACTGATCGGCGGCTCGCTGGCAAGGGCATATCATGACGCAGGCTGGCGCGTGCTGGCGCATAACCGCAGCGCCTCCGTCACAGAGTTTGCCGAAATGGCAGGCGCGGTCGACGCGGCGCTTACGCCGGAAAATCTCTCGGAATGCGACCTGTTGCTTTTGGCGGTCTATCCGCAGGCATCCATCGATTATTTGGAGGCGAACGCGGAAAAAATCAATCAAAACGCCGTCGTCATTGACTGCTGCGGCACAAAGCGGGACATCTGCGCCGTCGGCTTCCGTCTGGCACAGGAGCACGGCTTCCTTTTTGTCGGCGGACATCCCATGGCAGGCACGCACTTCTCCGGCTTCAAGTACAGCCGCTCCACGTTATTTAAGGGCGCACCGATGGTGCTCGTTCCGCCGGTGTTTGACGATATGCAGCTCATCGACCGCGTGTGCAAGCTCCTCGCACCGCCCGCCTTCGGGCAGTTCTCCGTTACCACGGCGGAAAAGCACGACGAGATGATCGCCTTTACCTCCCAGCTTGCCCATGTCGTCTCCAACGCCTATGTCAAAAGCCCCACCGCCGCAGCGCATAGGGGTTTTTCGGCAGGCAGCTATAAGGATCTGACCCGCGTTGCCTGGCTCAATCCTCAGATGTGGACGGAGCTGTTCTTGGAAAATAAGGACAACCTGACCCGCGAGATCGACATCCTGATCTCGGAGCTGCAGCAATACCGCGATGCCATGGCGGCAGATGACCGCGAAACTCTCTGCCGTCTGCTGGACGAAGGAAAGAAACGCAAGGAGGAAGTCGGATGAATACCGTTCATGTCACCGCCTCACGCACCTATGAGGTCAAGATCGGCGCAGGACTGCTCACCGAAATCGGGCAGGAGACACGCGCCGTCACCACCGGAAGCGTCCTTGTTGTCACCGACGAAACTGTCGCGCCGCTCTACCTTGCCAAGGTCTATCAGAGCCTCAAGGCTGCGGGGCTGACCGTCCATACCGCCTCCGTCCCCGCAGGCGAGCGCACCAAATGCATCGAATATTATGTTAACCTATTAAACATCCTCGCCGCCAAACAGCTCACCCGCACCGACGCAGCCATCGCCCTCGGCGGCGGCGTGGTGGGCGACCTCACCGGCTTTGCCGCCGCGACCTATCTGCGGGGCATTCCGCTGATCCAAGTGCCGACCACGCTGTTGGCGATGGTGGACTCCTCCGTCGGCGGAAAGACGGCGATCGACCTCCCCGCAGGCAAGAATTTGGTGGGCGCGTTCCACCAGCCCTCCCTTGTGCTGTGCGACCCCGACGCGCTGAACACCCTGCCCGCAGCCACCTTCCGCGACGGTTGCGCCGAGGTCATCAAGACCGCGATCCTGTTTGACCCGCAGCTTTTTGCCCACCTGCGTGAATTCGGCACGGACTTTGACCGGGACTATGTCATCACCCGCTGCGTCGAATGCAAGCGGGATGTGGTCTGCGCGGACGAATTTGACAAGGGCGAACGGCAAAAGCTCAACTTGGGGCATACCATCGGGCACGCGATCGAGCAATGCAGCCATTTCACCGTCTCCCACGGGCAGGCGGTCGCCATCGGCACGGCAATGATGGCGCGGGCGTTCTACCCGAACCCGGAGGAGATCGAAAGTGTCCTGCGCACCTTCGGACTGCCGACGGAGACAAGCTTCTCTGCCGAAGACCTTGCCAACGCAGCGCTTTCCGATAAAAAGCGGGCAGGCGATACCTTAACTCTCGTTGTTCCCCGCGCCATTGGCGGCTGCACCTTAGAAAAAATTCCCGTAACGGAATTGCAGCCCATCATTGAGGCGGGGATGCGCCATGGATAATCTTATAATTCCCCGCCCCCTCGGCGGAAAAATTGCCGCAATCGCCTCCAAATCGCAGGCACACCGCCTGTTGATCTGCGCGGCACCGGCGGATACCCCGACAAGTCTTTCCTGCGCAGAGCTTTCCAAGGACATCGAGGCGACCGCCGCCTGCCTGACCGCCCTCTGCGCGGATACCGTGTATCAAAACGGCGTTTACCGAATTACCCCGCGTCCCCCCGCCGCTGCCTGCCGCTGCGACTGCGGCGAAAGCGGCTCGACCCTGCGCTTTCTCCTGCCCGTCGCCGCCGCACTCGGCGTAAAAACGGCCTTTCAGCTCCACGGCAGACTGCCCGAACGCCCCCTCTCCCCTCTGTGGGAGGAGTTGGAGGCGCACGGCTGCAAGCTCTCCCGCCCAACGGCGGACACCGTGCTTTGCGAAGGCAAGCTGACCGGCGGTGCCTACCATATGGCAGGTAACATCTCCTCCCAGTTTATCAGCGGACTTCTTTTTGCCCTGCCCCTGACGGGCGAGGATTCCGATATTATGTTAACTTCTCCGTTAGAGTCCGCCGATTATGTCCGCATGACCCTTGCCGCCCTGCGCACCTTCGGCATCGAGATCGAAGAACGCAAAACCGGCTGGCACATCCCCGCCGGGCAGCAATACCGTTCCTGCGGCAGTGCCGAGGTCGAGGGAGACTGGTCCAACGCCGCCTTTTGGCTGACCGCAGGCGCGATCTCAAAAACCGTCACGGTCACAGGGCTTTCACCGGATTCCCCGCAGGGAGATCGTAAAATCGCCGACCTGCTTGCACGTTTCGGCGCAGAGGTCACATGGGAGACAAACGCCGTGACCGTCCGCCCCCGCAGGCTACGCGGCATCGACATCGACGCAAGAAACATTCCCGACCTTGTGCCGCCCCTCGCCCTCGCCGCCGCCTGTGCGGAGGGAACCACAAGGATCTACGGCGCGGAGCGGTTAAAGATCAAAGAGAGCGACCGTCTGCGATCCGTCGCGGGCGCGTTAAACAGCCTCGGCGCAGAGGTTGACATTCTGCCCGACGGCTTGCTGATCCACGGCGGGAAGCTCACCGGCGGCACGGTGGATTCCCAAAACGACCACCGCATCGCCATGCTTGCGGCGATTGCCTCCTCCGTCTGTGCAGAGCCGATCCGGCTTCTCGGCGCGGAGGCGGTGGAAAAATCCTATCCCCGCTTTTGGGCGGACTTTGATACTATGCAGAGAGGGGGAACACCCCAATGAGCAGCCAATTCGGCACAGCATTGAAAATTCAGATCTTCGGGCAGTCCCACGCCCCCGCCATCGGCGTATGCATCGACGGCTTTCCCGTGGGCTTCACGCCGGACTTGGACGCGCTGGACGCCTTTCTCGCCCGCCGCGCCCCGGGACAGGGGGCTTACGCCACGGCGCGAAAAGAGGCGGACAAGCCCGAATTTTTCAGCGGCTTGGTGGAGGGTCACACCTGCGGCGCACCCCTCACCGCCATCATCCGCAATAACGACACGCGCTCCAAGGATTACGGCAACATCGCCGAAATGCCCCGCCCCTCCCACGCCGATTATCCCGCATGGGTCAAATACGGCGATCAGGCGGACTATCGCGGCGGCGGACATTTTTCCGGCAGACTGACCGCGCCCCTGTGCATCGCGGGCGGACTTTGCCTGCAATATTTAGCGCAGAAGGGCATTCATATCGGCGCGCATATCCTCAGCATCGGCGCTGTCCGCGACACCGCCTTTGACCCCGTCTCCCCCGCCCTGCCCGTCGGCGGTCTGACGTTCGACCCCGCCGCGTGGGAGAGGATGCAGGAGGAGATCGCGAGCGCCAAAGCGGAGCTGGATTCCGTCGGCGGCGTGATCGAATGCGCCGTCACCGGCGTGCCGGCAGGCTGCGGTGAACCGATGTTCGGCGGAATGGAAAACCGCCTTGCGCAAATCCTCTTCGGCATTCCCGCCGTCAAGGGCGTGGAGTTCGGCGAGGGCTTCGGCTGCACGGAATTACGCGGCAGTCAGAATAACGACCCCTATTATTACGACGAAAACGGCGTTGTCCGTACCCGTACCAATCACGCAGGCGGCATCGCGGGCGGCATCAGCACGGGGATGCCCATCGTGTTCCGCGCCGCGTTCAAGCCGACTCCGTCCATTGCCAAGCCGCAGGAGACGATCCGCTTTGCCGGCGGCACCGCCCCCGCCCTGTTGGAGATCAAGGGACGGCATGACCCCTGTATCGTCCCGCGCGCAGTCCCCGTGGTGGAGGCCGCCGCCGCAATCGCAATATTAGACGCTATATTGGAGGGAAAACAATGGAACTGAAGGACTATCGCGCACAGATCGACGCCGTAGATGACGAGATCGTGCGCCTGTTTCAGGAGCGCATGGACATTGCGGCAAACATCGCCGCGTTTAAGAAGGAGAACGGGCTGCCGATCCTGCAATCGGCGCGGGAGCGGGAAAAGTTAGCGGATGTGACAGGCAAGGCGCGGGAGGATATGCGCTCTTATCTGCGCGTGCTCTACTCCCTGCTGTTCGAGCTGAGCCGCACCTATCAGGAGAAGGGCTCCCGCACCCCGCTTTACGAAAAAATCGAAAATGCCATTGAAAACACGCCGCGCCTCTTCCCCCGCAGCGCCACCGTCGCCTGTCAGGGCGTGGAGGGTGCCTATTCCCAACTCGCCTGTGAAAAGCTCTTCGCCACGCCGAGCATCCAGTATTTCCGCAATTTTGAGGGCGTGTTCTCCGCCATTGAGGCGGGCTTCTGCCGCTACGGCATTTTGCCGATCGAGAACAGCACCGCAGGCTCCGTCAACCGCGTGTATGACCTGATGATCGAACATAATTTCAGCATCGTCCGCTCGACACGGCTGAAGGTCGACCATTGCCTGCTTGCCAAGCCCGATCATACGCAGATCAAGGAGGTCTTTTCCCACGAGCAGGCGATCAACCAGTGCGCAGGCTTCCTCAAGTCCCTCGGCAATGTGAAGATCACCTGCTGCGAAAACACCGCCGTCGCCGCCCAGACCGTCGCCCTGTCCGACCGCAAGGACATTGCCGCCCTCTCCTCCCGGATGTGCGCGGAGCTGTACGGCTTAAAGGTCGTGCAGAACAGCGTGCAGGACGAGGGCAATAACCACACCCGCTTCCTGTGCATCTCGAAGGACACCGAAATTTACCCCGGCGCGGATAAGACCTCGGTCATGATGATCCTGCCGCACAAGCCCGGCGCACTGTACAAAGTCCTGGCGCGTCTCTACGCCCTCGGCATCAACCTGTTAAAGCTGGAAAGCCGTCCCCTGCCCGACCGTGACTTTGAATTCATGTTCTATCTTGATCTGGAGACCTCGGTCTACTCCGAGGAATTCGTCCAGCTCATGTGCGAGATCGGCTCCATCTGTGAGGAATTCAAGTATCTGGGCAGCTATACGGAGGTCGTCTGATGCGCTGCGGCTTATTGGGCGAACACCTCGGGCACAGCTATTCCCCGCAAATTCACACGGCGCTGGCGGACTATTCCTATGAGCTCTTCGAGGTTGCCCCCGATGATTTGGATGCCTTTCTCCGCTCCGACCGTTTTGATGCCCTCAATGTGACGATCCCCTATAAACGCGCCGCCCTGCCCTACTGCGCGGAGCTGTCCGAGACGGCAAAAAAGCTCGGCAATGTCAATACCCTTGTCCGCCGCAAGGATGGCACGCTCTTCGGCGATAACACGGATTTTGACGGCTTTTTTTGGCTACTGCAAAGAAACGGCGGTATCCGGTCGGGCGAAAAAGCCCTCGTCTTGGGCACAGGCGGCGCGTCGCAGACCGTGCAGTGCGTTCTGCGGGAGCAAGGCGCAAAGGTCGTCGCTCTCTCCCGCACGGGCGAAAATACCTATGATACCCTTGCAAATCACGCAGACGCGGCGCTCGTTGTCAACGCCACCCCCGTTGGCATGTACCCCAACAACGGCGCGCACCTGATCGACCTTGATCTGCTCCCGAATTGCCGCTGCGTCCTCGACCTCATCTATAACCCCGCGCGGACAAGGCTGCTGCTGGACGCGGAGGAACGCGGCATCCGCTGTGAGGGCGGTCTGCCGATGCTCGTCGCGCAGGCAAAACGCGCCGCAGAGCGCTTCACGGGCAAAAGCATCCCCGATTCCCGCTGCGAAGAAATATTATGTCAACTTAACCGTGAGATGCAGAACATCATCCTGATCGGCATGCCCGGCTGCGGCAAGACCACGGTCGGGAAGCTGGTTGCACAGCGGCTGCACCGTCCGTTTTTTGACGCGGACGCGGAGATCGTCAACCGTCTCGGCTGCGATATCCCAACCTATTTCGCCCAAGAAGGGGAAGCAGCCTTCCGCAAGGTGGAAAGCGAAGTGATGGCAGACCTGGGCAAGCGCTCCGGCTGCGTGATCGCCACCGGCGGCGGCTGCGTCACAAGGGAGGAAAACTACGCATCTCTGCATCAAAACGGCGTGATCTTCTGGTGCAAGCGCGAGCTCTCGTCCCTCCCCACGGACGGTCGTCCCATCAGCCAATCGACAGCTCTGACCGACCTCTACGAAACCCGCCGTCCCCTGTACGAACACTTTGCCGACCATCTCATAGATAACACCCCCACCCCCGCCGCCGCAGCCGAACAGATTATCGCAATGCTATGACCCTGTCATTGCGAGGCGCCTGCGCCGTGGCAATCTCATGCAGGAACCACCTATCAGGCTAAGGACTAAGAGCTAAGGGTGAATGACTGTGGAGCGCTCCGCGCGGATGAAAAAAACAAACATCCCCTCGCCGTAGTACACTGTAACAATTAAGACTTTATTTTTGGATGCGGGCTTTGCGAACGGTAGCAGTTCGGCGTAGGGCGTGCCCCTTGCGGGTATTGCGGGTGCAATCTCGTGTAGGAACTAGCAAGTGTGTGCAAACCTACAGTCGGAGATTGCCACAACCAGTGTGCGCACTGGTTTCGCAATGACAAATATGGTAGCCTTCCCGTGTCATTGCGAGACCCCAACGGGGTCGTGGCAATCTCACGCACACACCCCCAAAAATCACCGCACCCCTGTAGGGCGGAGGCATGCCTCCGCCGGTGCAGGAACTACCGACTGCGTACAAATCTCCCCTTCATGTCATTGCGAGACCCCAACGGGGTCGTGGCAATCTCATGCAGGAACCGCCGACTGCGTATAAACCCGTTCGTCTGCACCGTCCGCCGCTTACGCGGAACGGCGGGGACATGTCCCCGCCCTACAGATTTTCTAAGGAAAGAGATGCAAAACATGAAAATTCTCGTACTCAACGGGCCGAATCTCAACCTTCTCGGACTCCGTGAACCCGCCATTTACGGCACACAAACCTACGTCGCGCTGGAAGCCTTTCTCCGCCAAGCCGCAGAGGAACTAAACTGCGAGGTAGACATCCGCCAAAGCAACCACGAAGGCGTTTTAGTCGATTGGATTCAAGAGGCCTACGGCAAATTTGACGGCATCGTCATCAACCCCGCCGCCTATACCCACACCTCCGTGGCGATCTTAGACGCCCTCAAAGCCGTCGCCCTCCCCGCCGTGGAAGTCCACCTGTCCGACGTAGACGCCCGCGAACCCTTCCGCCACCTCTCCTACGCCGGCATGGCATGCCAAAAAACCTTCAAAGGCCTCGGCTTCGAAGGCTACCGCGAGGCTCTGCGCTACTTAACATCAGTAAATTAACCCAAAAGAAACGACCGATTACACAGTTATTTGATATGATCCCCCTAAAGTAGACCATGGAAATACCAAAGTCAACTTTAGGGGGATCATATCAAAATGAACCGCAATCGGTCTTGCATTATTCTCCTATAATTACGTGTCCCTGTGCATCACAGCGAAACAAATCTATTCTTAAAGGAATTTCTTTTTCCTCAAGTCGCAAATGGTTTTTATCGATTATCGTAATAATGTATGTCTCCACTTGTTCCTCATATCTCTTCGTCAATACATTGCCGGAAATATCATAGGTAAAGGATTCCCCTTCATCGTCACCTGTACCATCCTCATAGAATCTACAAAGACCGCTGTTCCCTGCCCATTTACCAATTATTACTTCTTCCACTCCCTCTGTTGTCTTTGCGCACCCTCCTAAGAAAGCGCTTAGAATCATAAGAACACAAATGAGGATGAGAGTCTTACTGCTCAAATATGTTTTCATTGAATACCTCCATGCAGATTTCATTGAATTCTCCGGAACTCCGCTGTCTCAGATTCACCGTCGCGAGTGAATTTTAACTTTAATCTTGTTTCGTTTAGAGAAAGAATTGTAAAATTAACTACAGAGCTAATCCTTACAGGTTCTGCCTCAAGTCCCCCCACATCATCATAGTAATCAAAGGTAATCTTTAGCGTATCCCCCAATACTGACCAAGTGCAAGTCCCCTCCATATTCCCTATAACATTATCCATATCGCAGGTACCGTCATCCGAAAACACGAAGTCATCCGGGAAATGGTTGTGTTTGCTATCGCTGAGCTGCCACTCTCCGACAATCATTTCCGAATAGTCCTTTGTGTCGCTGCACGCACACAGCGTCAGCATAAGGCACGCCAGCACCACCCACACAACCATTCGCAAAAGTCTTTTCTTTTTCATATTGTCCACATCCTATTACAATATATTTGGACAAGGAAGCCGGGCAGCCAGTCCGGCTTCCTTTC
>CAMAEX010000051.1:0-9776 GCA_945832065.1 uncultured Clostridia bacterium
GTCATGGGTGCGTCCAAGCGCATCTGCGAAATGATCGTCCAAATGATGGCAAACAGCTCGGAAACGAAATTTGTTGCCGTGCGCTTCGGTAATGTCCTTGGCAGTAACGGCAGCGTGATCCCGCTGTTTAAAAAACAAATTGCTGAGGGAGGTCCGGTCACGGTCACGCATCCCGATATTATTCGCTACTTTATGACGATCCCCGAAGCGGTTTCGTTGGTCTTGCAGGCGGGTGTTTACGCCAACCGCGGTGAGATCTTTGTTCTCGATATGGGGGAGCCGGTGCGGATCGACGATTTGGCGCGTAATCTCATTCGCCTTTCCGGTTTCGAGCCGGATGTGGATATCGAGGTGCAATATACCGGTCTGCGTCCAGGCGAGAAGCTCTATGAGGAGATGCTGATGAACGAGGAGGGACTTCGTTCAACGGCGAACCATTTGATCCACATCGGTCAGCCTTTGGAGATCGACGATGTGAGATTTGCACAGCAGCTTGTACGGCTGGAGGCTGCTTGCGAGACAAACGCGGAGAATATCTGCGATATAGTTGCGGACATCGTCCCAACCTATCATCGTGTCGCTGCAATAAAATAATGGAGTGATTCCATGCAAACACAGGTTACGGAAAAAATCAAGGCAGACGGGATTTACAACCGTTTTGTGAAGCGTATACTCGATTTCATTCTCGCTCTGATCTTTGCGGTGGTTTTAGCGCCGATCTATCTGATCTTAGCGCTTGCTGTTGTGATCGACACGGGTTTGCCTGTTTTCTATCGCGCGGAGCGGGGCGGTTATCGGGACAAGCCCTTCCGCATTTTTAAATTTCGCTCTATGGTCAAGAACGCGGATCAGATCGGCGGCGGAACGACGGCGCTGAACGACAGCCGCATTACAAAGGTCGGCAACATTCTGCGCAAGACCAAGCTCGATGAGATCCCGCAGCTTTTTAATATTATCAAGGGCGATATGTCCTTTATCGGACCGCGTCCGGAGCTGCTTCGTTATACCGCGCAATATGAGGGAGAGGAGCTGCTGATCCACCGCGTCCGCCCGGGCATTACCGACTATAGCTCCATCGAGTTTATCAATCTTGATGAGATCGTCGGCGGCGAGAACGCGGATGAGATGTATGAGAAGTATGTACTCAAGCGGAAAAATGAGCTGCGTGTCAAGTACGCCAAGACGGTGTCCTTCGGCACGGATACCAAGCTCCTGTTCATTACGGTTTGGGATGTGCTGAAGAAGATCTGCCGCTTTGCATTTAAAAGAAAGGAAAAAGTGTAATGGAATACATCACCCTACATAATTCTGATCTTCGCGTCTCAAGGTTGTGCATGGGCGGCTGCCCGATGGGTGGGTATGGCTGGGGCGCGGTCGATGAGCAGATGCTGCTTGACGCTGTACACACCGCTTTGGACGAGGGCGTGACCTTCTTCGACACGGCAGACACCTATGGACTGGGGCAGAGTGAGCGTACCCTGGCAAAAGCCCTTGGCAGGGCGCGCAAGGAGGTCGTGATCGCCTCTAAATTCGGAGTGCGCGTGGAGAACGGGCACACCTATTATGACAATTCGCCCGAATACATCGAAAAAGCAGTCTGCGCGAGTCTTGAAAGGCTCAAATCGGACTATATCGACCTTTACCAGATCCACTACCGCGACGGCAAAACACCGCTCGGCGAAGTGGTGGAAAAGCTCGAAGAATTAAAGAAAAGGGGACTGATCCGCGCCTACGGATTGTCCAACATTTTTGCGGCTGACATTCCCGAAATTCGGGAGACTGTGAGTCGCTTCACGAGTTTTCAGGATGAATATTCCCTTGCGTGCAGAACGCATGAAAAGGATATTTTACAAATCAAGGATATCTTGGACCTGACCCCTATGACATGGGGAAGCCTCGGGCAGGGCATTTTGACGGGAAAATATGATCGCACTTGCAGTTTCGGCAGCGATGACCGTCGCAGCCGCGAGATCTATGTCAATTTCCACGGGGAAAAGCTTGAACGGAATCTAAAGATCGTGGACGAGCTGCGGAAGATCTCTGTCGCCACCGGTAAGAGCGTCGCGGCGGTCGCGATCCGTTTTATTCTCGATTATCTGCCGGATAGTGTGGTACTCGCGGGCGCGAAGAAGCCGAAGCAGGTGATCTCTAATGCTGAGGCGATGGACTGGCATTTGTCTGAGAAACAGATGGATTTGCTGATTGACATTTCATGCAGTAAAGAGACAGAATGATTTTTTATCAATAATAGGAGGCTGATCCTATGACAAGCGAACAACTGGCATGGCTGATCCGCAGGCACGGCGTTGAAATGACGCACCTGTCCGGGGGCAGTCATATTGCGTCGATCCTTTCCGTTGCGGATATCATTGCCGTGCTTTACAGCGATGTACTGCGATACGATCCGAATGATCCGAAAATGGCAGAGCGTGACCGTTTTATTCTGAGCAAGGGACACGCGGGCGCGGCGATCTACGCAGCCCTTGCCGAGTCGGGTTTTTTCGATCCGGAGCGGCTCAAAACGCACTATCAGAACGGCAGCATCCTCTCCGGTCATGTCTCCCACAAGGGAGTGCCCGGCGTGGAGTTCTCTACCGGCTCCCTCGGACACGGGCTGCCCGTCGCGGTAGGTATGGCGCAGGCGGCGAAGATGGACGGAAAGGCGCACCGCGTTTATGTTGTTCTCGGAGACGGCGAATGTGACGAGGGCTCCGTGTGGGAGGCGGCGCTGTTTGCCAATCATTTCGGGCTGAACAATTTGGTCGCCATTGTCGATCACAATAAAATGCAGAGCCTCGATTTTTGCGAGAACACGCTGAAGCTCGCGCCCTTTGCGGAGAAGTGGCGCTCCTTCGGATGGAACGCCCTGCAGGTGGACGGACATGACCATAACGCGCTGCGCAAGGCGTTTGAGAACGCAGCGCATTCAGAGAAGCCGACGGTCATCATTGCCGATACGGTCAAAGGCAAGGGAATTTCCTTTATGGAGTTCGATATTTTGTGGCATTACCGCTTCCCGCACGACGGCTGGGAATATGACGATGCACTAAAAGAGCTTCACGCGGCGATGCCGGAGGGGATCTGCGATCCTTATGAAAAGGAGGGCGCACAATGAGAACACGAGCGGTTACGACGCTGATCGAGCTTGCAAAAAACGATCCGAATGTGGTGCTTGTGACGGGTGACCTCGGCTTCGGTGTCTTAAAGCCCTATTGGGAGGCAGTGCCGAAGCAGTTTATCAATGCGGGAATCGCCGAGCAGAATATGACCGGTATGGCTGCCGGACTCGCGCTTGAGGGCAAAACGGTCTTTACTTATTCTATCGGTAACTTTCCGACCCTGCGCTGCTATGAGCAGATCCGCAACGACTGCGCTTACCACGGCGCAAATGTCAAGGTCATCTGTGTCGGCGGCGGTTTCGTCTACGGCTCTTTGGGTATGAGCCACCATGCTACCGAGGATATTTCCGCAATGCGTGCCCTGCCCGATGTCACGGTTTTGGCGCCTGCCGACGCTGACGAGGCGGAGGCGGCAGTACGCGCGATGTATGAAACGGACGGCACCTTTTATCTTCGCTTGGGCAGAGGCGGCGAGCCGAGCGTCCGTACACAGCCCGCGCCCCTTACCATCGGCAAAGCGATCCCTGTTTGCGAGGGCAGCCGTGTTGTGTTTCTCTCGACCGGCGCAATCTTTGACGAGGTCAGCGGGGCGATGGAGCTGCTGCGGCAGGAGGGATTGATTCCTGCGGCGTATACCTTCCCCACGGTCAAGCCCATTGACCGCGCTTGCATTGAGCGCTGCGCAAAGGACTATGAGCTGATCGTCACCGTGGAGGAGAATACCGTGGTCGGCGGCTTCGGCAGCGCGGTTGCGGAGGTTTTGGCAGAGCAGACGCAGCATGCAAGACTCCTGCGGATCGGCATTGAGGATACCTATTCCTGCATTGTCGGTTCGCAAAAATACCTGCGCGACCACTACGGACTGAGCGCCGAGAAGATCGCGCAGCGCGTAAGGGATGCGTTAAAGTGAGCAAAATTCTGATTTTTGCAAACGATTTTAAAACGATTGCGAATTTTCGCATGGAGCTGCTCGAACGTTTCTTAGAGCTTGGGCATACGGTAGCCCTCAGCTTGCCGGAGGACGAGCGCAACAATGTGTTTACAGATATGGGGTGCGAGGTCATTCCTGCGCCGATCACCCGCCATGGGACGAATCCCATCGCGGAGCTGAAGCTGATCCGCGTCTACAAAAAGCAGATCAAGCAGATCGCGCCGGATTGCGTGCTGACCTTTACGGTGAAGCCGAATATTTACGCGAGCATCGCAGCCACCGCGAGGAGGGTGCCGTATATCAATAACGTCACCGGCTTGGGCAGCGTGATGCAGTCGGAGAGCTTCCTGAAAAAAATGATGCTGCGCCTGCAAAAATATGCCTACCGCAAGTCCTCGTGTGTTTTTTTCCAAAACGAGGGAAATCTGTGCTATTTTAAGGAACGCTGCATCGTCGGAGAACAAGCGCGGCTGCTGCCCGGCTCGGGCGTGAACCTGAAGCTGCATTCCTTTTCCGAGTATCCTTCCGAGCAGGAGACGATCGATATTGCCATCGTATCGAGGCTCAGAAAAGACAAAGGGTATGACGAGTTTTTTGCGATGATGCGGGCGCTTTTGCCGCGCCATTCGAAGCTGCGCTTTCATATCATCGGCTGGATCGAGGAGGAGGGCTATCGCGAAATACTTGCCCAATACGAAAACGAGCCGCGTGTGATCTACCACGGCGAGTTGACGCAGGTGCAGGTGCATGAGGTTTTGCGGAGCTGCCACTGCATTTGTCATCCGTCTTATCATGAGGGAATGGCGAATGTCCTTATGGAGGCGGCAGCGGCAGGCAGACCGACGCTGGCAAGCGATATCCCCGGATGCCGAGAGATCATCGAGCAAGGCGTTACGGGCTTTACCTTCCGCGCGCAGGACGCGGAGGCACTGACGGAGGCGGTCGAACGCTTCTTGGTATTGGAAGAGGAATCACACCGTGAAATGGGGAAAAAAGCCCGCGAAAAAATGGAGCGGGAATTCGATCGTGAGATCGTGATACGAAGCTATTTAGAACAGATCGAGGCGGCTGCCGCCTCGGAAGTGGGGGTATAACAAATGTCTCTGTATGAGAAGATCGTTGCAAAAGAGGAAAAGCTTGCCTTGGTTGGCTTGGGCTATGTCGGGATGCCGATCGCCGTTGCCTTTTCCAAGAAGATCAATGTGATCGGATTTGACCTTAACGAAGCGAAAATCGAGCTTTATAAAAACGGGATCGACCCGACCAACGAGGTCGGCAACGAGGCGATCAAGGCGTGTGCGGTGGACTTTACCGCAGACGAAACCCGTCTGCGCGAGGCCAAATTCCTGATCGTTGCCGTCCCGACGCCGGTCAATGACGATCACACGCCGGACTTAACGCCGGTGGAGGGTGCCAGCCGCATTGTCGGACGAAACCTGCAAAAGGGCAGCATCGTTGTTTTTGAATCCACCGTCTATCCCGGCGTGACGGAGGAGGTCTGCGTTCCGATCATGGAGGCGGAATCCGGCATGAAGTGCGGCGTGGATTTCAAGGTCGGCTATTCCCCCGAGCGCATCAACCCCGGAGACAAGGTGCATCGCCTGGAGACGATTACGAAGATCGTCTCCGGCATGGACGCGGAGACGCTGGAGGAGGTCGCAAAGGTCTATGAGCTGGTCGTCACCGCTGGCGTTCACCGTGCCGAATCCATCAAGGTCGCTGAAGCGGCTAAGGTGATTGAAAACAGCCAGCGCGATATCAATATCGCCTTTATGAACGAGCTGTCCATCATTTTCAACAAAATGGGGATCGACACAAAATCCGTGCTGGAGGCGGCGGGAACAAAGTGGAATTTCCTGAAATTCCAGCCGGGACTGGTCGGCGGACACTGTATCGGCGTTGATCCGTACTATCTGACTTATAAGGCCGAGCAGCTTGGCTACCACAGCCAGATCATCCTCTCCGGTCGCCGCATCAACGACGATATGGGCAAATACTGCGCGGAGAATCTGGTAAAGAAGCTCATTCAGGCGGACATTCCCGTAAAAAACGCGAAGGTTGCCATTCTCGGTTTCACCTTCAAGGAGAACTGTCCCGATACCCGCAACACGAAGGTCATTGACATCTATAAGGAACTGAAGGAATACGGTATCACCGCAGTGATTGCCGACCCTGCCGCAGACGCGGACGAGGCGAAGCGGCTTTACGGAATCGAATTTGTCAAGCTCTCGGAGATTCGAGACATGGACGCGGTGATCCTTGCGGTCGCCCACGAGCAATTCAAGTCGCTTTCCGTCGCGGACATTGACGCGCTTTATAAAGCGGGTTCTGCAAAGGTTCTGCTTGACCTCAAGGGAATCTTGAATAAAACAGACTTTGAAAACGCGGATTATATCTATTGGAGACTGTAAATTATGGGCTATCAGAATGTAAAATTCCCGGAGAATTCTCTGTTCCTCGTCACGGGCGGCGCGGGCTTCATCGGCTCGAATCTCTGCGAGGCGATCTTAGATCTCGGCTGCCGTGTGCGCTGCCTTGACGATCTCTCTACCGGCAAGCGCGAGAATGTTGAAATGTTCCTCGATCATCCGAATTACACCTTCTTTAAGGGCGACATCAAGGACTTGGATACCTGCATGAAGGCGACGGAGAGTGTGGACTATGTGCTGCATCAGGCGGCATGGGGCAGCGTCCCGCGCAGCATTGAGATGCCGCTGTTCTATGCACAGAATAACATCATGGGCACGATGAATATGCTCGAAGCGTCGCGCAAAAACGGTGTCAAGCGTTTTGTCTATGCTTCCTCCAGCTCGGTCTACGGCGATGAGCCGGTTCTGCCGAAGCACGAGGGGAAGGAGGGCAATCTGCTCTCGCCCTATGCCGTGAGCAAGCGTGTCAACGAGGAGTGCGCCAAGCAATATACGAGGCATTACGGGCTTGAGACTGTCGGAATGCGTTACTTTAACGTATTCGGACGCAGACAGGATCCCAATGGCGCCTATGCGGCGGTGATCCCGAAGTTTTTGAAGCAGCTTCTGCACGGCGAAACGCCGACCATCAACGGCGACGGAAAGCAGAGCCGTGACTTTACCTATATTGAAAACGTCATCGAAGCGAATCTGAAAGCCTGTGTCGCGCCAAAGGAGGCAACCGGTGAGGCGTATAACATCGCTTACGGCGGCAGAGAGTACCTGATCGACATTTACTACGGTCTGACAAAGGCGCTGGGTGTGAACATCGAGCCGAACTTCGGACCCGACCGCGCGGGCGACATCAAGCACTCCAACGCGGACATCAGCAAAGCCCGCCGCCTGCTGGGGTATGACCCGGATTGGAGCTTCGACCGCGGCATTCAGGCAGCGATTGCTTGGTACAAAGAGAACTTATAAGAAGAGGTGAGAAATGAATATTTCGGTATTTGGTGTCGGTCATGCCGGATCGACGATTGCTGCAGATTTATCTATGAAGGGGCATTGTGTAACTCTTTGTAAGACTTCAAATAAGCTTCATAATGAGCACTATGCCAAGATATCCGAAACAAAGCAACTGGCGATCCACGAGGGAGATGGCGTAGAAACTGCGGATATATCAATTGCGAACAGCATTGAAGAAGCAGTGCGCGGCAAGGAGCTTTTGATTATTTATATTCAAACGAATTATCATCAGGCACTTATCAGAGAGATTTGCCGCTATATTGAAGATGGACAAACTGTCTTAATTGAGCCGGGGTATCTATCCACCTGCTATTTTCTGAAGTACTGTAATAAAGATATTACAATCATTGAAGCTGAAAGCTCTCCGATTGATTGCAGGATTATTGCGCCGGGGCATGTCAAGGTGTTGTTCAAAAACACGATGAATCCCGTTGGCGTTTATCCGATGAGAAAACGGGAGTGCGCTGAGATGGTGCTTTCCCAGCTCGGATATCCATATGAGATTGTTTCTTCTGTAGTGGAGGCTGCTTTGCATAATCCCAACCTTATTGTCCACACCGTCGGCGCGATTTTCAGCACACCGAGAATCGAGTACACGGCGGCACATGGCGGAGAATATTCGATGTACCGTGAAGTGTTTACCCCACATGTTTGGAATCTTGTTTTGGCTTTAGATTCAGAAAAGATGGACGTTTTAGAGCGCTTGGGCTGTAGGCGGCTTTCTTATGTGGAAGCTTGTAAACTTCGGAATTCTTCAGATGATACGAGAGACGCGACAGAGGTATTCTTTGACTATGCAAACAATTCGTCTCCATTTGGCCCGAATGTACCCGACTCAAGGTATGTCACGGAGGATGTCCCGGAAGGATTGGTGCTGCTTGAGTCCCTCGGCAACGTGCTGTCTGTTGCGACGCCTGTTTGTACAGGGTTGATTAATTGCGCCTCCGCGCTGCTCCGGCGGTCGTTTCGTGAGGAAGGCAGAACGATAGAGCGGCTGGGACAAGATAATTTGTCTAAGCTACTGGCGGATTCTTAGACTTACGCGGGAGCGATGATTGATCAACGAATTCTTCTATTCCAAAACGGATGAGCGGTGGTGATTATCAATGAGCGGACTGATGTCAATTTATAACCGAAGCCCGATTTTTCTTCAAAACCTTTTTACAACCTTGCAGGGATATGCCTACAAGCGTGAGCGCTTCGGAAAAGTTTATTATGAGACACTGGAAGAACTAAAAAAGCGTGATTATTCCGATTCGGAGTCCCTTGCGCTCTATCAAAAGCAGCGCTTGATCGAGTTGGCGGACTACGCATATGAACACAGCGAATTCTATAAGGAGTACTATCGCGAAGTTGACTGGGAGAAATTCCATGAAACCGGTGACATCACACTCCTGCCGATTCTCCCAAAGGAAACGGTGCGCCGGAATATCACACGAATGTACACCGTGTCACCGTCTGAGGGTGTTGAGAGCAATACAAGCGGGACAACGGGCACAACAATGCGCTTTTACTACACAAAAGAAGATCGTCAGCGCCGTATGGCTTATTTGGACTTCTTTAAAATGCAGCACGGATATCTTCCGATGAAAATGAAACGTGCAAGCTTCAATTCCTCCAAAATCGTGCCGCCACAGCAAAAGAAAAAGGTGTTTTGGCGCACCAACTACGCAATTCAGCAGCGCATTTATTCCGGTTATCACTGCAAGGGGGATAATCTGCGCTATTATGTTGAAAATCTTAACCGTTATCAGCCGCAATCACTTGACGGTTACCCTTCTGCGCTTTATGAGATTGCAAAATATATCCTCGATCATAAAGTGAAAATGAACTTTCGTCCGATTGCGATTTTCCCAACCGCAGAAACACTTTTGCCGCATTATAAAGAGACGATAGAAAAGGCGTTTGGATGTCCCGTGCGCGACCAGTATGCCTCCAGCGAAGGCGCGCCGTTTATCACGGAGTGTCGTTGTGGAAAGCTCCATTACTGCACCGATACGGGTGTGATCGAGTTTGGTGAGGACGGAGATATGACCGTGACCTGCTTTGAAACGCATGGTACGCCGCTCCTGCGCTACCGGATCGGTGACAAAGCGTTTCCGGCGGGAGAGCAGAGCTGCACTTGCGGCTGTAAGATGCCGGTGGTTGACCGAATCGAAGGCAGAAGTTTGGACTACATCCAATCCAAGTCGAACGGGCGTTTTACTTCGATTTATCTTTCGCTCGTCAGCGCCGACTTTATGAACAGCGTTAAGAAAATGCAGTTTATTCAAAATGATGTTGACAGCGTCG